>JBBRNU010000366.1:0-5200 GCA_038230115.1 Chthonomonadales bacterium
ACCGCCTGCGCCTCACGGTTCGCGCCGGGCCGGGCGGCGTAATGGACGATGGTTTCCAGCGCGCCCTTCGCCGCCTTCGCCACGCCCTTATCCGGCGCGACAATGAGGGGAGCCAGCGCGGGAATCGCCGCCGCGCCCATCGGCCCCGCCGCCCGCCACGCCGCGTACCGGACGCCCGCATCGGAACTCTGAATGCGCGCCAGAAACTGCGTCAACTCGGTCTCTTGTGTCATGGGGTTTGCTTTATTTTTCTGCGATGAAGCGCGGGACGAGCCTTCCAAATTGCCGGGGGTTAAAAACCCCCGGCAACAAAGTGCAGGCGTCCTGCGGACGCGGCGTTGCGCCGTTTCAAGGTTTGCGCTCTCCTTGCGGCCTGCTATGTCGGAGCGCATCTATTGGCGTGAGCGGATTGCGCGTCCGCAGGACGCCCGTTTTTTGTTGCCGGGGGTTTTAACCTCCGGCAGGACGCTGGCGCTTTCAGCCGTTCGTGGACGCAACACCTTCAATTTGAAATACGCCCACGCTGGCTATAGATGCCAGGGCGCGCGGTAGGGTTGCGCGAGCAGGCGGTTCGCCTCGTCGTCGCCCAGGAAACGCTCGTGTTTCGCGTCCCAGCGCAGTTTGCGGCCCAGTTGGTAAGAAATATTGGCGATAATCGCGAGCGTGATGACCTTGACGCCGGTTGTGACGGGCATGGCGGGCGTGTCGCGCGTCCGAATACAGCGCCGCCAGTTCTGCCGGTGCCGCTCGGTCGGGTCGGGCGACGGGTCGGGGTCGAGGAAGAGATGCACGCCCGACGCGGGCGGCGTGTAATTTTTCGCTTTCGGCTCGGTGTCGCAGCCCCCGTCGCCGCCCGACACGATCAGGGTATCCCGGTCGCCCCAGTATTTTGCGCCCCAGACAATCGGCTCTTTGCCGCCGGGAAAGGCGTACCGAGCGCCGGGCTGAGTCCACGTCAGCGTCCAGTCGGGGTTCTCGAATTCCCACTTCACTTCCATCGTGACCGGCGCGTCCCAGACGCCCTTTGGGTTCGGGTCGCCGGTCGCTTCCACGCTGACCGGCCCGGCCTCGTCCTGGTTCATACACCACAGGACGACGCTCAACACGTGGTTGCCCCGGTCGCGAATGAAGCCGCCGCCGAAATCCATCATCCAGCGAAAATTGAAGTGAACATAGTCGGGGTTGTAGGGACGGTAACGCGCGGGGCCGAGCCACATATCCCAATCGAGGTTGGCGGGCGGCGTCCGCTCCTCGCCCCATCCGCCCGTCCAGTTGTTCTCGTGCCAGACTTCGACGTGGCGGACGCGCCCGATTTCGCCGTTGCGAATGAACAGCGCCGCCGCGTGCGCGTTCGGGTTCGAGCGGCCCTGCGCCCCGATTTGCACGACGCGCTTATGCTGCGCGACGGCGTTCCGCATCGCCTGCCCCTCCTGAATCGTGCGGCAGGTCGGCTTTTCCGAATACACGTCCTTCCCGGCCTGGCAGGCGTGAACCGTCATCAGGGCGTGCCAATGATCGGGAGCGCCGATGGTCACGGCGTCAATGTCGCGGCGGTCGAGGATTTCGCGGTAATCGCGGCACAGGAGCGGTTTGCCCTGCACCTTCTGCGCCGCGCTGTGCAGGTGGTCGGCGTCCACATCGCACAGCGCGGCGGCATCGGCGACGACATGGCTGCTGCCCATGCCCCCGACGCCGATATGCGCGTACACGATGCGGTCGTTCGCCCCCGGTCGGCCCGGCGCGGCCAGGACGCCGCTCGGAATCACATAGGGCATCCCGAAGGCGGACGCCGCCGTTTGCACAAAGCGGCGGCGCGACAGCATGGTAAGCGTGGTTGAAGTTTTGGGCGGCGTGGACATCGGCGGTTCCCCTTTATGCCGACGGTTTCGCCGCCGATGCCGGAATTTCCTGCCCGATTTCGGGTTGCAGAATTCCGGGCGCGGGTCGCCCGGAAGCCGGGGTTGCCGGGCCTATAAAAGACCCGGCACGGAGGCGAACAAGTCCGCCAAGCGTCCTCGCGGACGCAAAGCCCCTTCCGCCAAAAGGTTGGCGGCGCGTTTGCAAAGGCGTTCGCGCCAGCAAGTCGCTGCGTTACGGTTTGAACCACAGAGACACCGAGGCACAGAGATATTCACGGCAAAATGTCATTGTGTTCATGTCGTCCCCAAGGCTGAACAAACGTCCAATTATTCTACGTGTCCCGTCCGTGAGGACGGTTGGCGAAGCCTCCGTGCCGGGTCTTTTATAGGCCCGGCAACCCCGAAACCCTCAGTTCTGCGCGTGTCCGCTGTGCGCGGGGTGCGGCGCGACCGTGACCGTCGTCGTTTTGAAGGTTCCGTTGTAGGAGGCGGTAACGGTGACTTTTGTGGGCTGGCTGACGCTGCCGCCGCGCATCGGGAACGTGGCGGTCGTCTGGCCCGGCGCAATCGTCGCGGAAGCGGCCACGCTCAACACGAACGGATTGCTGCTGGTCAGGGTCACGGTCGCGGGCGCGTTCCCATTCGCGGTGTCGAGCTGCAGGGTTCCCGTCGCCTGCGCGCTGTTGAAGACCGTCGTATTCGGGCCGCTGACGGTCGCCAATTCCGCCTGCCGCGCATAAGAAAAAACCAAATGCGGCTGCTGCAAGCGCGATTCACGGCTGGCGAAACCCACCGTCACGCCATCGGGCTGGTCGTCCAGCAATTGCAGCGAAACCGTTTGCCCCAGATGCGCGGCCACGAACGCGGTCAGGTCGTAGGTGACGGTCGCGCCATTCTGCGTCGTAACCATCCGCGAGTCAAGGAGGGTTCCCTGGCTGGTAACGGTCGCGAGGTTCAGGCCCGGCGCGGTGTTCCAGGTCACGCCCGGCGTGGTATCGGGCGGAAACTTTTTTTCCGGCCAGGTCGTGTCGGAAATTTGATAGAGTTTCAGGGTCGCTGTTTTGCCCAGCGGGTAGCTGCTGCTGTCCATGACGAGCGTCAGGATGGCCGAGGCGGGCGCGGTCGGGATCGCGTCGAAGTCGAACTTGAGATAGGCCACGTGATCTACGGCGCTGTCCACGACGGTCGGAACGTGCGTGATTTCCAAATGCGTGTCGCCGCCCAGATCGATGTTGGCCTCGTACCCGTCGCCGACATACGCATCGGCGGTCGGGAACATATAGTAGCTGGTCGGGCCGGGCGTGGGCGGCGTGAAGGCGGATTGCAGGGCATGGAAAACGTTGATTCGCCCGCCGCCCTGAGCAATCGCATGGCCGTAAGCCTGCACGTAGGAATCCGTCTGCGAGGTGATCAGGCGCACAACCTGCGCGTTCGACAGGCCCGGATTTTGCGAAAACAGCAGGGCGGCCTCGCCCGCGACGTGCGGCGTCGCCATCGAAGTGCCGTAGGAATAACTGTAATTCTGCTGAAAGTGCGTGGCATAGGTCGGCGTCGTGGAATAGACGTTCGAGCCGGGCGCGCAGGTGGAAACCCAGTCGCCGAACGTGGTGTACGAAACGGCGAGGGTGTCGGTGTTATCGGTCGCGGCGACGGAAACGACGTGCCGGTACGCGCCGGGATAGGAAGCGCGCGAGTCGCCCCCGTTGCCCGCCGCCGCCACGATTACGCAGCCCTTGTTCCAGGCGTACTGAATCGCGTCGTCGAGGGCGTGCAGATAATCGTCGGAACCCAGACTGATGCTCAGGACTTTCGCGCCGTGATCCACAGCCCACAGAATGCCGTCGGCGACGCCCTCGTCCGTGCCGTTGCCCGTGTTGTCAATGACGAGAACCGGCATGATTTTCACGTGGCCCGTGTCGGTATCCCCGGCCAGCCCGTCCCAGCCCGCGATGCCCGCCACGCCGACGCCATTGTTGGTTTGCGCGGCGGCGATGCCGGAGCAGTGCGTGCCATGCCCGTAGTCGTCGAGCGCGTCGTCCCGTTTTCCGTATTTCTGGAGCGCGCTGTCGTACAAAAAGACGTTGTAACCCACGATGCCCTGCGAGTCGCGCAGGATTTTATTCGTCAAATCGGGGTGCGTATTGTCCACGCCGGTATCAATCACGGCGATAATGGTTTGCGCCTGCGGCTGCCAGAACGTCCACGCCAGGTCGGCCTTCACAATCGAGGGGCCGTATTGGTTGCCATAACCGGGATCGTTGGGCGGCGCGAGCAGATGCATGGCGTGGGTCGGCTCAGCATACGCCACGCCAGGCTGCCGACGGAGCCAGGCCAGTGTTTGCGCCTGGGAAACGCCGGGACGCAGGCGCAGCGTCTGAGAGTGAATGGCGACGTGCTGCCGGAGCGTCGCGCCCAGCGCGTCCAGGGTAGGGGTCAGGCTTTTTTGCGCGCCGGTCGTTTGGAAGCCGACGACGATTTCGCCGGGAACAATTTCGGCGCGACCGGCGACGGACGCCATGCCAAAACCGAGCAGCGCGGCCAGGGCCAGCAGGTGGCGGGCCGGACGCGCGGCAATCGAGAGCGAAAAGATAAGAGCCAAGAGAAATTCCTTCCTGTATCGCGCCTACAGCGTAAATGCCGCCGATGCGCGGCAGCATGGTTCGTTATTACTTCAACTTCAATTTTATTGTTTTATTGTTGCGATGAGGAGTCGTTTCCGCTCGTTTCCCTGAACGATGAGAAAGCGAGGGAAACCTGAAACCGGAATGAAAACTGCGGAACAAGAAAAGTATACTACGGACGGACGCATTTCGCAAAAAAGATTTGGCCGCGCATCGGTTTCCGGCAATTCGCGCAGGCTGCCAGTTCGCCTCACAACCAACCACTGCCGGGAGTTTTCAAACTCCCGGCAGCAAAAGATGCAGGTTTCAGCCGCCCGACCCTTCCTTCGCCAGCAAGGAAAGCGAGCCGTCCTTTACAAGAGCGGTTTGAGAACCGTGCGGCTCCATTCCGCCAGCGTGGTCGGCGTCGTGGTTTCGGGCGTGCGGGGTTCGGCCGCGTAGGAACCCGCGTCGAACGCCTGAAACATCTCAACCATGTTCGTCGCCGCATCCGGCGACGCGCCCATGCCGAGCAAACTCTGCTGGATGGCTTCGGCGGGAACCTGGACGTAGCGAAGCGGCTTGCCTGTCGTCTCCGTCAGCACGCCCGCCGCCTCCGCGAACGTCAGGTCGGCGGCTCCATGCACGGCAAGATAAGACTGTCCCTGCCAGTCTCGATGCAGCAATTTTTGCGCCGCCACCGCCGCGATGTCCTGCGTCGCGACGAACGGAGCCAAAAAA
>JBBRNU010000367.1:0-5197 GCA_038230115.1 Chthonomonadales bacterium
GATCGCAGCCGGGTCATCGGCAAGGCCAGTCTTATCTTCTGGCCCTTGAACCGCATCCGTTTGCTGCACTGACTTTCCCCTTACGCAGGTGGCGGGTTGCCGGAGTTTTCAATTCCCGGCCCGGTTGTGAAGCGAACGGTTCGCCTGCGTAAGGCGAGTTACTCAGTGTATTTCGCGCTGGCAGGCAAACCGGAGTCAATACGTCTCGGACGGAATAGGCGCTATGGCGGAAAAAACCCTTTGGGAGCGCATCGCATACGCCCTGCTGTGCGTCATTGCGCCGGTCGCGTGGGGACTGCTCGTCCTGCGCGTTTCGAATCGGATTGAGGCGCGGGTGCGAGAGAGCGGGCGCGGACGGCCTGGGGAAGAAGCGCGGGCCGAAATGCCGCCCCTGGATTATCACATCTGAGCGCGAACGCGAGGCGGGATTATGCTCCTGGCGCGTCTGGGCGCGGGCATCGGACACGCGGTTTCTCTGCCCGCGCTGGTTCTGGTCGGCCTCTTTATCGGCTACATCGCCGGAATGTTCGGCGTGGGCGGCGGTTTCCTGCTGACCCCGGCGCTGATGTATGTCTTCGGCGTTCCGGCCCCCATTGCGGTCGGATCGGCGCTATGTCAGAAGTGCGGCACGTCCTTCGCGTCGTTCCTGAAATATCGGCAATTGCAGTGTGGCGAACCCCGCATTGACCTCGTGATGCTGGGCGGCAGTCTGGTTGGCGTGGACGCCGGAACCCGTCTGCTCACGTATTTGAACGGCCAGGGACGGTGGCGGATTGGCGACGGCTCGCCGGTTCCCGCCGTGCAGGTCGTCCTCGACCTCCTCTTCATCGTCCTCCTCTCCCTGACCGCCGTGTACACGTTTCGGGACGCCTGGGAAGCGCGCAAGCGGCGCGAGGAGCGGGGCGACCGCACCATTCCCGGCCGGCTCGTCACGCGCGTCCGCATCCCGCCCTACATTGACCTGCCCAACGTGCAATTAACGCAGGTTTCGGTCCCAATGCTCTGTTATCTGGGATTTCTGCTGGGCGCGGCGTCGGGGCTGATGGGGATCGGGGGCGGCGTGCTGTTCCTGCCGATTCTGCTGTATGGCTTTGGCCTGTCGGTTCGCAACGCGGCGGGAACCGGCATTCTGCTCCTGTTCGTTACGGTCACGGTCGGAACCATCGAGCAGGCGTGGCAGGGGTACGTGAGTCTGAAACTGGCAATGACGATTTTGATTGGCTCCTCGGTCGGCTCGCAGCTGGGCGCGATTACCACGCATTACCTGCCCAACCGCATTCTACGGCTTATCTTCGCCGTCCTCGTCGCCCTGACCGTTCTGCTGATCGCCTGGGATTTGTCCCGCCTGGTTCGCGGGCATTGAAATGCTCCGGCGCGGGCCGAAATTTCGGGAACACTTTGGCGGAAGCGGGTATAATGCGTAGTGGCTCTGATTTCATAAATTCCATTTTAACGCCGTTTGCAGTTTGGGAGCGAAATATCCATGATTGAAACCCGTCCGAACGCGCCGCAGGAACCCACGCCCATGGGATCGGCCCCGCCGGAGCGCGCTGGATTTTCCAAGCGAATACGCCGCCTGGTTTTTGGCAGCCCGGTTTCCAGCGAACACATGGAGCATACCCTCCTGAATAAGCTGGTCGCGCTGCCGGTTTTCGCTTCCGACGCCATTTCGTCCGTCGCCTACGCCACGCAGCAGATCGTTCTCGCGCTGGGGGCCGCCGGATTGTACGCGCTTTCGCAGCGCCATCTATACACGCAAAGCACGCTGCTGATTTCCAGCCTGATTGTCGCCCTGCTCGTCATTGTCGTGATTTCGTACTGGCAGACGATTTTCGCGTATCCGAGCGGCGGCGGCTCCTACATCGTCTCGAAAGAGAATCTGGGAACCCTCGCGGGCCTGATCGCCGCCGCCGCCCTGCTGATTGATTACGTCCTGACGGTTTCGGTTTCGATTGCGTCCGGGGTGCAGAACCTCGCAAGCGTGCCGTTCGTGACCAAATATCATCTCGACGAACATCTCGTGGGCTGGTGTCTGTTCTTCATCGCGTTTCTCACGCTCGCCAATCTGCGCGGTCTGAAAGAGTCGGGGGCGTTGTTCGCCATCTTCACCTACGGCTTCGTCGTGATGTGCTACGTGATGATCCTGCTGGGCATTTTCGGCCCGCTCATCGGCTGGCAGCCCCACTTGAAAGAAATTAACGACGTTTACGCCAACTGGCCGGGGGGCGCGGACACCGCTGCGAAAAGCGCCGAAACGCTGGGTCTGGTGGTGTTGCTGCGGGCGTTCGCCAACGGCTGTTCCGCGATGACCGGGACGGAAGCCGTCAGCAATGGCATCCCGGCCTTTCGCGCGCCCAAATCGCACAATGCCGCCCTGACGCTGGTCGCGATGGGCGCGATTCTCGGCACGATTTTCATGGGCGTTTCCTGGCTCGCCATGCACCTGCACGTCGTGTATTGGGAGCAGGGCGGCAAAACCGCCCCCGCCGTAATTGACCAAATTTCCGGCGCGGTCTTCGGCAAAAGCGGCCGCTGGGCGATTGGCTACTACCTGACGCAGTTCTTCACCGCCGCCATTCTGGTACTCGCCGCGAACACAAGTTACGCCGACTTCCCGCGCCTGTCGTCCATTCTGGCGCGCGACCGCTTCCTGCCCAAGCAGCTTTCGCATCTGGGCGACAAACTGGTTTTCAACAATGGCATTCTGGCGCTCGGCATTTTCGCGGCCCTGCTCATCATCGTGAAGAAGGGCAGCGTGGACGCGCTGATTCCGCTGTACGCGGTCGGCGTCTTCCTCGCCTTCACGCTGTCGCAAAGCGGCATGGTTCGGCACTGGTGGAACTTGCGGCATCAGGAAACCGGCTGGATGCGAAAGGCCGTCATCAACGGCATCGGCGCGGTGGCGACGCTGCTGGTTCTCATGGATATTTTGTACGAGAAGTTTCTGGAAGGCGCGTGGGCGGTCACGCTGTTGATCGTCCTGCTCGTCCTGATGTTTCGCAAAATCTGGGCGCACTACGCCGATGTCGCGCAACAGCTCAAATTGCAGGGGTACACGCCGCCCGCCGCGCCGCTGTCCAACACGGTGCTGGTGATGGTCGCCTCGCTGAATCGGGGCGTGCTGCCGGCCCTGGACTACGCGCGCTCGCTGTCGCCGGACTGCCGCGCCGTGCATATCGAGACCGACCCGGAGCGGACGCCCCTCCTCAAAGCGCGCTGGGAAGAGTACGGGCATGACGTGCCGCTGGTCATTTTGAACTCGGAATATCGCTCCCTCTTCGGGCCGATCAAGCGCTACATTGACGCCGTGCGAACCGAGCGGCGCAACCATCTGGTCACGGTCGTCGTGCCGGAATTCGTGCCGACGCGCTGGTGGCACACGCTGCTGCACGGCAATTCCGGCTTCCTGCTGAAGATCAACCTGCTGAACCGCAGCGACGTCGTGGTCGCCAACGTGCGCTACCATTTGCAGGAACTGGGGGCGCCCCCCGCCGACGCGCTTTCGGAAGAGGACGCGGCCCCCGCCGCCGAAAACAACGCCCACGCCAACGGAGCCGCCCCGCATGATCATTGAGACCCGCAGTGACGTGGTGCGCCTGTCCGGGGCGCTGCATAAGAACCAGTGGCTCACGATCAAGGCCGCCGCCAACCTCCTGCTGCAGCAGCATCCGCAGGGCATCATCATTGACTGCGCCGACCTGGACAACATTTCCGAAGACGGGGCCAAAACGTTTCTGGACGCCCTGCGCGACATCGAGGCCGCCAAAGCGCGCATCGTGGTCGCGAACCTGCCGCCCAATCTGCTGGCGCTGTTCCAGACGATTCCGGGCCTGCGCTCGCAAATGCCGGTCGCCGATTCGGTCGAGGCCGCGCGGGCGTCGCTGCGGTTGGGAAATCGGCCCGCTGCGGCCCCGGATTCGTCCGACCCGACGCGCCGCCCGACGCGCCTGCTCGTGCCGCTCATCGAGGATTTGGATTTGACGTATGGCGCGCATCTGGGGGCGCGGCTGGCCCGCGCCGCCAAAGCCGAACTGCGCCTGACCTATTTTCTCGAAGTGCCGCGCACCCTGCCCTTGAACGCGCCCCTGCACGACGAGGAGCAGACCGCGCAGCAAACTCTCGCCCGCGCCGCCCTCTACGCGCGCCAGTTCAACACGCCGCCGGGGGAACACGTCGAGCGCGTGCGCGACGCGACCGAAGGCATGGTGGCGGCGGTCAAATCGCAGGGCATTGATCTCCTGGTGCTGGCCGCGCTTCAGGAGCCGGAAGGCGACGAGCGCCACGACCGCTTTCACGCGCTGGTGGACGCCCTGCTGCACCGCGCGCCGTGCGAAGTCGTGATCGGTCGCCAGAAGATGATCGGGTAGGTTGCGGCTTGGGTCTGATTTCACGAGAACATTCACCTAATCCCCCGGCCCCCTTCCCCGGTGGGGAAGGGGGAGCGCAAAACCAGAGTCGTGCGTCCCTTACCAAAACGGGAACTAAACCAGAGGGAACAACCGCGCCGCGAACCCGCCGACCTTATGTTTGACCGAAAGCGTTGCTGTCTTATCACCCCCTTCCCCGGTGGGGAAGGGGGCCGGGGGGTTAGGTGCATTGCTTTTCGACAGGGGCCGGGGGGTTGGGCGGCATTCCCGTCTTATCGCCCCAAAGCCCTCAGGAAACCTATCAATATGTTTATGCCCTATCTTTCGCTGCCGGAACTGGAAAACGTGGCGCGGCTGGCCTTGCAGGAAGACGTGGGAACCGGCGACATCACGACCCGGCTGACCGTGCCGCCCGAAGCGCAGGCGCGGGCCGTGATGGTGGCGAAGACGGCGGGCGTGGTCGCCGGGCTGCCGGTCGCGCGCGAGGTGTACCGACAGGTGGACGCCAGCCTGCGCGTCCATTTCGCGGTCGAGGACGGCGACGTGATCGGGGCGGGAACGATTTTGTGCGAAATTCAGGGCGCGGCGCAAAGCATTCTCGTGGGCGAACGGGTGGCGCTGAATTTTGTGCAGCGGCTTTCCGGCATCGCCACGAAAACGGCCCGGTTCGTCGCGCTCGCGCAGGGGACGGAGGCGCGCATCGCGGACACGCGCAAGACGACGCCCGGTCTCCGCGCCCTGGAGAAATACGCCGTTCGCATGGGCGGCGGCTACAATCATCGCTTTGGCCTGTACGACGCCGTGCTGATCAAAGACAACCACATCGCGGC
>JBBRNU010000368.1:0-5194 GCA_038230115.1 Chthonomonadales bacterium
ATCACGCCGAGGCCCGCGCGCTCTTCGACCGCTCGCTGGCGATCAAGCGCGACCGGGACGACGCGCGCGGCGTCGCGCTCACGCTCTCGTGCCTGGCGATTTCCGCCAACTGGGACGGGCGCAGCGAGGAAGCCCAAACGCTGGCGACCGAAAGTTTGGAAGGCTTCCGCGCGCTCGAAGACGCCTGGGGCATTGCGACAACGCTGAACATTCTGGGCTATGCCGCCTATTGTCTGGGCGACGACGATGCATCGCGGCGAGTCGCGACGGAAGCCCTGGCGCGCGAAACCACGCTCGGCAATCGGCGCGGCATGGCGCTGGCCCAGTATACGCTCGCCCTCGCCGCACTGCGACAGGACGGCGACGCGCGCGACTGGCTTGGCAAGGCGCTGACCGGCTTCCATGAGTTGGGCGACCGCTGGGGCGTGGCGAACGCGCTGGAAACCGTTTCGGAACTGGCCTTGACTCAGGACGGCTTCGCGCAGGCGGCGCGGCTATCCGGCGCGGCGCAGAAAATACGGAAGGCGATCCGCGCGCCCCTGACTGCGGAAGACCAGCGCGCCCGCGACGCGCGTCTGGCTCGCGCGCGGCAGGCGCTGGGCGAGCGGGCGTTTGAGGCGGCATGGGCCGAAGGCGAGCGGCTGGAGTTCGGCGCGCTCGTCGCCCTCGCCCTGCGCGTGGTCAGCCCGCAAAGGGCTTTTTCGCCGCTGCTCTCCCCGTCCCTATCGGTTCCCATTTTACCCGACCCGGCTTCACCCGACACAATCTCACCGGACCCGATTTCCTTTGCTTCGCAGGAGGCTCTTTGAGGACAAAGGCGCGCATTCGCTACAAAAAGCAGGAACGCATTCAGCGGCAGGCCAACGAGCGCATCATCGCCACCCTGAGCGCCGACCAGCGCCGCGTTCTGGCGCTTTCGCAAGAGGGGTACGAGGTGAGCGAAATCGCCCGCGAACTCGCGCTCGCCCCGGAATATGTCGGCCATTTCATGACCGGGCTGCTGCAAAAACTCACGCACGACGGCCTGATTCCCTCCCCGGAGTGGCGCAACGTCCTGCTGTGGGCAGGCGAAGCGGGCCTTATTTCCACCTGAACGCGAAACCGAACGCCTGCGCTAAACGCAAGCGGCAGGTTGAGCAGGACTACAGGCGCGCGGAACAACCGGCCCCCTGCGCCCGTCTATCGCTAACAGAACGCCCGCCCGGATAGAAATTAACAATAACGGACGCCCCGCTGTCAATCGTTTCAATCCGCGTTGGGCTTCGCCGCTTTTGGTGCAACAATCGGCGCGGGTTGCGCGTATCGAAGGAATACGGGTTGGGCGCCCCTCGCCCGCGCACACCGGATGCTGAAGGCTGGAGGAACAATTTCATGGCCCGCGCCGCAACCATACATAACCTTGCACACGTCCGGTCGCAAACTTCAGACACGATTTCAGGAGTCGCGCACATGACACGCCGCACTCGCGTCGGGGCGGGCAGACGACGTAAATCCGCCCCCGAACTGGCGCGCAGCCCGCTCGCCGAGGGAGCCGAAACGGGCGGCGCGGAACTGGACACGTCGCAGCTGCGCCGCCTGCTGGAAGATTTCGCGCCGGTCGAGGAAGAACCCGTCTCGCTGGATCATCTGGATCAGCGCGGAATGTCGCCCATCGAGCAGCGGCTGCGCGCCCGGTCGGGTCATCCCAATGTCGAGTCGGTTCCCGACCTGAAAAATTCCAATCTTGTGCCGGGCGGCGGCAAGACCGCCCTGCTCACGCCGTGCCAGGAAATCATTTTAGCGCGCCGCATCGAAAATGGCGACCGAGCCGCCAAAGACACGCTCGTGACCAGCAACCTGCGCCTCGTCACGTCCATCGCGCAGCGCTATCAGGGACGCGGGCTGGCAATGGAAGACCTGATGCAGGAAGGCGTCATCGGCCTGATTCGCGCCGCCGACAAGTTCAACTGGCGACGCGGTTTTCGCTTCAGCACCTACGCCACGCACTGGATTCGCCAGACGATTTTGCGCGCCATCGCCAATTCCGGGCGCAGCATTCGTCTGCCCGCTTACATCGTGGATACCATCGGACGCCTGGCGCGCATCCGGGGCGAAATGGAACACGATCTGGGGCGGCAGCCGACCCGCGCCGAACTCGCCCAGGCCGCCAGCATAAGCGAGGAACAGCTGACCGAACTGCTGCAAAGCATGGTGGACCCGGTTTCGCTGGACGTGCCGATGGGCGTGGAAGGCGAGCGCAGCTTGTCGGAAGTGATCCCCGCCGAAGAGAGTCAGGGGCCGTCCGCGCGCGTGTTTCGCCGCGCGGTGCAGGAAGAAGTTTCCCGCGCCTTGAAAAGCCTGACGCCGCGTGAGCAACAGGTCTTGGAACTGCGTTTTGGGCTGTACGGGAACCCCACGCACACGCTGGAAGAGGTCGGCAAAGCCCTGCACATCACCCGCGAGCGCGCCCGGCAACTGGAAAATCAGGCGCTCGAAAAACTGCGCGGCAACCGCGCCGGAGCCGCCCTGCGCGAAACGCTGGCAGCATAAAATTCGGCCTTCGTTTCCGCAGACGGTTCGTCGCTGGCAGCGCGGCATCCAGCCTTTTCGCAGGCGGTCCCTTGCTGTTGCAGGCGGCCAATCGGCGCGCGGCGGACAGGGGAAGAAAATAATCCTCCTCAAATATGGAAGAGACACCATGAGAACGCCTCGACCTGGCGGCGCGACAGTTCGCCGCGCCTGCACAGCCAGAGCCGCTGTTTGTCTGCTTCCCCTCCTCATAACCGGGTGTCGAACGCAGCCTCTGCAAACGACCACGAACGCGGCGACGCCCAAGCCGCAGGCGGCATTCGCAGCGACTGCTTCCGGCGACAGCACGGAAGCGATAGCGGCGGAGCTGCAGTCTGTCGCCCGCGCCATCAAGCCCGACGAGATGGTTCTCATCATCAATGCGGAACGCGCGCAGCATCTCAAACAAATGCTGGATAAGGCGGACCCGACCCTTCGGGAATCGCTTCGCCTGGATTATGCGACGGAACTCCTCAACGCTGGTAAAACGCAGCAGGCGCTCGATGAATTCGCCGGTATCGAGCGAACGATGAAAAGCGCGCAGCCTTCGCAGTGGGAAGAAAGCAAAAACGATATTCGGCTCCTCCAGGCGACCGGCTACATGCGATTGGGCGAGCAGCAGAACTGCTGTTCAGTCAACATGTCCGACTCGTGCCTGCTTCCTATTCGCGGGGCGGGAGTGCATATTCGACAGGCCGGTTCGACGCGCGCGATGCAGATTTTCGAGGAAATACTCGCAGATCGCCCGGATGACGTGAAGGCGCGCTGGCTATTGAATATCGCCGCCATGACCCTGGGAAAATACCCGGCAGGCGTGCCAGGTCGGTGGCTGATCGCGCCAAAATTTTTTCGGTCCGAATACGATGTCAAGCGCTTTCCCAATATCGCCGGACAGGTCGGTTTGAACCTGCTGGCGCTGTCGGGCGGGGCTGTCGTGGACGACCTCGATGGAGACGGCAATCTGGACGTCATGGTCTCCAGCATCGGTTTTCAGGATCAACTGCGTTTTTTCCATAATAACGGGAACGCCACCTTTACCGAACGCACCGACGCGGCCAAACTGACGGGCGAAACCGGCGGCCTCAACCTGCTTCAGGCGGATTATAACAACGACGGCCATACGGACGTACTCGTTTTGCGCGGCGGATGGATGGGCGTCGCCGGTCGTTTCCCCATGTCGCTGCTTCGCAACAATGGGGACGGGACGTTCACCGACGTCACCCGGCAGGCGGGCCTGCTCAACTATGGCCCGACGCAAACTGCGGTCTGGCTCGATCACAACAACGACGGGCGGCTCGACCTGTTTGTCGGTTACGAATCCGGGCCGAGCAATACGCATCCCTGTGCGCTGTATCGAAACAATGGCGACGGGACGTTCACGAACGTGGCCGAGCAGGCCGGGGTCAATCACGTCGGTTTCATCAAGGGCGTCGTCAGCGCCGATTACGATAACGATGGCTGGCCTGATCTCTTCCTGTCGGGGGGCGGCGCCAAAGTCCTTTACCACAACAACGGCAACGGCACATTTACCAACGTCACCGAAAAAGCCGGGATTTCCAGCCCGATCCTGAGTTTCGGCGCGTTTTTCTTCGATTACGATAACGATGGCTGGGCCGACCTTTTCGTCATGGATTATGACGTGCGCGACAACACCAACGTTATGCGGGACATTCAGGGGCTGCCGGTTTCGTGCGACACCTCGCACCTCTATCATAATAATCGTAACGGCACGTTCACCGACGTGACCAAGCCCATGCGCTTGAACAAAGTCATGATGGGAATGGGCCTCAATTTCGGCGATCTGGACAACGACGGGTATCTCGACTTTTACGCAGGAACAGGCAACCCGGATTTGACCACGTTGATTCCGAACCGCATGTTCCGCAACGCCGGGGGCAAGTTTTTTTAGGAGGTAACGACTTCCGGCGACTTCGGACACCTTCAAAAAGGCCATGCGGTCGCGTTCGCCGACATCAATAACGACGGTCAGGAAGATGTTTTCGAGGAGATGGGCGGAGCCTACGGCGGCGACGTCGCTTATAGCGCGCTCTATGCCAATCCAGGACATTCCAATCACCGGATTACCCTCAGGCTGGAGGGCGTTCAAACCAACCGGAGCGCCATTGGCGCGCGTCTCAAGGTAACCATTCAAACCGCTGGCGGCGTACAAAATATTTATCGAACCGTCGGGTCCGGGGGAAGTTTCGGCTGCAACCCCCTACGTCAGGAAATCGGGCTGGGGCAGGCGCACGCCATCGAGAAGATGGAAATTTACTGGCCCGTGTCGCGGAAGACGCAGACGCTGCACGGCCTGCAGCAAGACCATTTTTACAACGTGCGCGAGGGTCAGGATCAGGCCGCGCCTATTTTCCTGAAAGCCGCCGCCTGGCCGAAACCGACCGTCGCGACCGCACGGCGTTGAGCCGGTTGAAGCAAATTGAGCGGTTTGCATAGCCTGAGGAGCATTCAGCGCGGAAACGACGCAGCGACAAGCCGGAAAGGAACACGAAAAAATGAACTTCGCATTCCTTCCCGGCTTGTCGCTTTGGCTTCGCCGCGCCGTTCAAGGCCGGGCGAACGGCATTACAGGTACTTCACCTTGACCGGCTGGCCGGTCGCCACGCTTTCGTTGGCGGCGAGGGCCAGC
>JBBRNU010000369.1:0-5179 GCA_038230115.1 Chthonomonadales bacterium
CTCCCGACAGGTTCAGCGCGCTCGTCGCTTGCGCGACGAGCTGCGTAAACGACTGCGGGTCGCTGACAGCCATCTCGGCCATAATCTTGCGGTCGAGCGTAATGCCCGCTTTGGTCAGACCCTCGATGAAGCGGCAGTACTGCATTCCCTCGGCGCGGCAAGCCGCGCTGATGCGAACGATCCACAGGGCGCGGAACGACCGCTTTTTGTTGCGGCGGTCACGGTAGGCGTAGTTGCCCGACTTCATGAACTGTTCGTGCGCGGTTTTGAACAGCTTGCTCTTGCCGCCGAAATACCCGGAAGCTGCGTCCAGAACCTTCTTGTGACGCTTCTTCGTCATTGTCCCACGCTTCACGCGCGCCATGCCCCCAACTCCTTCCTCCAAAACAGCGCCGACCGGCGCGAAAACAGAAAATTATGGCTGCGAACCGCTGTGATTCCAACCGGGAAAGAGACAACGCGCCTCTTTATAGTTCGAAGAACGGGAGTGCCAGACCGTCGAAACAGAAAACTTGGCGACTAATCCAGTCCCTTGCCCAGCATTCGCGTGATCCGCTTCAGGTCGCCTTTGTACAATTCGCCATCGTTATTCAGGTTGCGCTTGCGGTTCGGGTCTTTCTTTCGCATCAGGTGGTTGAGGCCGGTTTTGCCGCGCATCAACTTGCCGGTGGCGGTCTTGGTGAACCGCTTGACGACGGTCTTGCGGGTCTTTATTTTAGGCTTGGACTTGGCTTTCATAATCGTTGCGTCGTTCCTTCAATCCTTCAAAGGGTTATTGAAATGATTCAGAAAAAGTTCTGAAATGGTTTCGAGGCGCGCTGCCTGCTACTGTCAAATGCGTTCGATTCAGGTTCGCGTCACGCAAAGCGGGCGCGCAAAAAGGAAGCCGGGCTGTCCGTTCCGGCTTCCCACTTTCCACATATTGCAGCCGCGACCCGCGAGAATCCCAACCGACGCGGGCGCGTTACTGGTCGAAAATCAGGCTTTCGGGCTGAGGATCATTGTCAGCATTTTGCCTTCGATGGACGGCGGTTTTTCAACGACCGCGTTGGCGCTGATCGCCTCGACGAACCTGTCCATCAAACGCCGTCCAATCTCAGGGTGCGTGATTTCGCGCGCCTTGAACTGGATGGTAACTTTGACTTTGTCGCCCTCTTCCAGAAACCGCTGTGTGGCGCGCAGCCGCACTTGAAAATCATGTTCGGCAGTGACCGGGCGCATTTTGATGCCCTTGACTTCCTGCTGCCGCTGCTTTTTGTGCTGGTCGCGGTCGCGCTTGCCCTGCTCGTACTTGTATTTGCCGTAATCCATGATTCGGCAAACCGGCGGCTGGGCGGTCGGGGCGACTTCGATCAAGTCCAAACCCTTTTCCTGCGCCAGCGCCAGGGCGTCCCGCGCGTTCATAATGCCCAGAGCCGCGTTCTCTTCGTCAATCACGCGCACGTCACGCACACGCTGTTCGCGCGGCCCGCGCAAAATCTGCTCGTTGACCCGGAAATCTTTGTTGATAGACCAATCCTCCGTTTGCGTCCGTCGGCGACCCTGCGCGCTTATAGACGCGCGGGTCATGCTTCCCGAAATCGAAACTGCTGGTTTTAGTGTTATTCGTTGCCACGAAGTATACCCCGAAGTCGGCCCGCTTGTCAACCGTTTTCCGCCCGTAATCGTCCCTGCTACGCGGAAATTTATGTCCTGCGACCGCAAAAACGCCTTCCAAAAACCAATCCCGAAAAATTATCGCTTATTTTGCCCGGCGCGCTGTCACGAATCGCGCACGACAACGTAACGGGCGAGCAGACGAACGCTGTCAGGGTCGAAATCCGTTCCGCAAATACAAAGTTGAAACCCTTCGCGCTTTTCGCGCTTTACCAATGCCGCCCCTTCGTGCCGCTTTGCAGCGCGCGGCTTGACAGTTTGCGCCGAAACGTTTATAATGCCGCTCGGTTGCAGTGAAGTTTTCGAGGTACGCCGCTCGTGGCCTTTTCCCATTCGGACACAATGATTTCGCCCGCCGACCCGGATGATCCGCCCGCTCTCTCCGCGCCGCCCGAACTGGTCTGGCGCGTGCATTTGCTGCGGCGCGATCCCGGTCGTCTGCTCGGTCTGGCCCTGGTTCTGTTTCTGGGCGGCGTCTGCGTCTGGCTGATGTTCGGCAGCCTCCTGCCCGTCCTCGCCGCGCTGCTGCTGCTGACGGGCGCGTCCGCCGAATATCTGTTCCCCACGACGTATTATATCACCGATGCGGGCGTCCGCGCCGAGGCCGTCACTACCCGTCTGGCTCTGCCCTGGGCCGATGCGCGCCGCTGTCTGCCCCTATCGGTCGGACTGCTTGTCTCGCCGCTGCCCGCCGCGTCGCGCCTGGACCGATTTCGCGGCGTTCTGCTCCGCTTCGCGCCGGATGGCGAGCCGGGCGACCGCCAAAGCCTGCGGGCGGCGATGACGCGCTTCGCGCCCGACCTGCTCGCCCAAACCCGCGCGGAACCCGTCGCGGAAATTAACGCCGAACCCGAGGACGCTTCGTCCGCGCCGACTGGCCCTCTGGGAGCGGCGCGCTGATGCCCGCTTTCGATTGGGACGCCGACCTTCCCGACGCCACGCGGGACACGCTGATCGAGAAAATTGCCAGCCGTGTCGTGCAGTTGGGGATGGCCGCGCCCGCCGTTCTCGTGCTGGAAATGCACAAGCCCCTGGCGTTTCTCGCCAGCCAGTCGCTGCTGCTGGGTTCGGGCCTGCTCGCGCCGATTTTCGGCCCGCAAAACGTCCAGCAATACGTGCGCCTGCTCGAATCGCGCGAAAACATCGAGCGTGTCATTCAGCGCATCGAGGAATTGCACGCCGCCGGTCTGACTCCGGCCCCGCGCCCGAACGGTCAGGAATGACTTTCCCAAGGCCGTGCAGGACTGCCCCGGAGAAAGGGTTTTCGCCTTCATTATGGAACACGCCAGCGTCACGGTTCGCATTCTGGTTCCCCTGTTCAGCCTGATTATTGTCACGACGATTCTGCTGGCGCGGACGCGGCAGTTCTTCATCCGGCGCATTCAGGGGCTGTCGGCGATTGACGAGGCGATTGGGCGCGCGACCGAAATGGGCCGCCCGATGGTCTGCATGACCGGCCTGGGCCTGAATACCGGCGGCGTGGACGTGCCGACGCTCCAGGCGCTTTCCATCGTCACCTACATCATTCGCGCCTCAGCCCGCTTCAACACGCGCGCGATTGTCCCGGTTTATGAGGCGCCCATGCTGCCAATTACGGAAGAGGCCGTGCGCGACGCTTACGCCATCGAGGGCCGACCGGAACAGTACAACGGCGATGACGTGCGCTACCTGACCAACTCGCAGTTCGCTTTCGCCGCCGCCGTCGCCGGGTTGATCTGGCGCGAAAAGGCCGCCGCCACCTTCCTGTTCGGCTATTATTACGCCGAGTCGCTCATCTTCGCCGAAACCGGCCAGCAGGCGGGCGCGATTCAGGTGGCGGGAACGTCGGCGACCACGCAGATTCCCTTCTTCATCGCAGCCTGCGATTACGTCATCATCGGCGACGAATTCTACGCCGCCAGCGCCTATCTGTCCCGCGAACCCACCTTGCTCGGCAGCATCGTCGGACAGGACATCGCCAAAGGATTGATCCTGCTCATCGCGGTTTTCGGCTGCCTGCTGGTCTCGATCACCGCTTTTCTAGGCAATCCGCTCGGCCAGAAGTTTGTCGAACTGTTCAAGTGAAATGAGACGGAACGGGTTGGCGCGCTGAATTGTCGTTAGGGGATCGTCGTTGAAGCATTGCCGCGAGGAGATTTCTGGTGTCGCTTTTTCAACCGGTACAGGGCTGGGCGTGGTACGGATACATTGCGGGCGCGCTTGTTTTCAGCGTCGTCGTGATTCTGCTGCTCCAGCTCATTCCGCAGCGCTTCCGGCGCAACGTAATCCAGACGCTGACGTTTCTGGGCGGGCTGTTCTTCGCGCTGGAGTTTTTCCTGCCGACCCACCCCATCCCCACGCCTGACAACCCGGCCCGCGTCGGCAACTTCCTGACGCCTTATGTCGTTCCCTTCGGCAACATCACACCGGTGATTGTCGCCTGCTCGGTCGGGCTGGGCCTGATCAATCTGTGTCAGGTGCATGGCAAGCGGCTCGCCAAAAAAGCCCCCGGCTCGTTCAACAGCCTGGCCTTTTTCCTCAGCATGATCGCCATGCTGACGGCGGCGATTTTGCAGAAGGCGCATCCCAACGCCATCAACAAAAATATGTACTCGCTGCTCTACGATGGCGGCTACGTCAATCTCGACGCCACGATGTTCTCGATTATCGCCTTCTACATCGTTTCCGCCGCGTATCGCGCGTTTCGCGTGCGCTCGGTCGAAGCGACGATGCTGCTGACGACGGCAATCATCGTGATGCTGGGGCAAATCGCGGTCGCGCAGGCGTTGACGAACGGCCTGCCGGATCACGGCCTGCTGCACAACCTGCGCCTGGAAGTCATCCGCGACTGGATTCTGACGAAAGCCAACGCCCCGGCCACCCGCGCCATCGCGTTCGGCCTGGGCATTGGCAGTCTCGCGGTCGCCCTTCGCATCTGGCTCGGCCTGGAGCGCGGCAGCTACTTCGAGCGGTAACACTAGCGCCCTGACCGGGCGTTGAAAACGTCCGGCAACAAAAAACACCGTTTTGCAGACGGCAATGCCTGGACAAGAGCGTCGCGCCTGCGAATGAGTCTGGCGTCCGCAGGACGCTTGCCCTTTTCTGCCGGACGTTTTCAACGCCCAGCAGCCCGAATTTTCAACAGACGCAGGCATACGCGGCAACCGACAATCCGTCGAAACAGACTCATAGCCCCTTTAACGAGGACACGCTTTCGTGACTATTCTTAAATTTTTACAGGTGGTGGATCGGCGGTTTCTTTACGCCCTGCTGCTCTTGTCCGTGACCGTGCCGTTGTTCCTCAACGTGCGGATTCCGGTTCCGGTCTCGCCCCAGACCATCGCCCTGTACGACACGATTGAGGCGATCCCTGAACGCAGTTTCGTCCTTTTTGGCGTGGATTGGGGCGCGGGAACGCGCGGCGAGAATCTGCCCCAAACCGAAGCCCTGATGCGCCACTGTATGCGCCGCAAACTGCGCTTCGCCCTGCTCGCTTTCGACCCGCAGGGCAAAATGCAGGGCCAGCGCGTGGCCGAGCGCATTC
>JBBRNU010000370.1:0-5159 GCA_038230115.1 Chthonomonadales bacterium
GGTCATGTACGCGATCTGGAACAGGGGCCAGCGCCACCCGTTGGTCTCGCGCCGGACAACCGCCACCGTCGAGATACACTGCATCGCAAGCACGTAATAGACCATCAGGCAGACCGCCACGAGCGGCGTGAAAACGCGCCGCCCGGTATGCGGGTCGCGGTCGTCGCGCAGTTTTTGCCGCAAGTCCACCTGACCGGAGTCAGATTTGGCGTCGTCCACATTATAAATGGTTCCCATCGCGGACACGAACACCTCGCGGGCCGCGAACGACGCCACAATGCCAATTCCCATTTTGTAATCGAAGCCCAGCGGCTTGAGGACCGGCTCCAGCGCGCGGCCCGCCATGCCCGCGAACGAATGCGCCACTTGCTCGCTGCGCGGCAGTTCCGGGCGTTTTGGGTAGGTGGAGAGAAACCAGAGAACGACGGAAATCGCCAGAATGACCGTACCGGCCCGGCGCAGAAACAGCCCCGCGCGCTCAATCATTTGCAGCAGGGCGGTTTTCAGGCTGGGCAGGCGGTAGGGCGGCAGTTCCATCAGAAAATTCGGGGCCACGCCCTTGAGCAGCGTGCGGTGGAATAGCCACGCCATGCCGAATGCCGCCGCCATGCCCAGAAAATACATCGCCACGAACGTTACGGTCGGCAGCGTCAGAAACGTATGCCCGAAAATGGTCAGCACGGGCCGGTTCGGGATGAACGCCGCCGTCATCAGGAAATAGACCGGCAAACGGGCCGAGCAGGACATCAGCGGGGCGACCAGAATCGTGATCAGGCGGGCCTTGCGGTCGCCGATCGTGCGCGTCGCCATAATGCCGGGAATCGCGCAGGCGAATGACGACACGAGCGGAATAAACGATTTCCCGTGCAGTCCGACCTTGCTCATCAGCTTGTCCATGAGAAAAGCGGCGCGGGCCATGTAGCCGGTGTCTTCGAGCAGGCTGATGAAAAAGAAGAGCAGCAGAATTTGCGGCAGGAACACCAGCGCGTTGCCGACGCCGCCCAGCACGCCATCGCGCAGGAGTTCGCGCAGGTCGCCCGGAGGAAGGCCGCGCGTGAGCGAGACGGCGAGCGCGTTCATGCCGCTGCGTATCGCGTCCATCGGAACCTGCGCCCAGGTGAAAATGGACTGAAAAATCAGGGTCATCAACGCGATGAACACGACATAGCCCCAGAACGGGTGCATCACGACCCGATCAATGCGCGAGGTCGGCAGGGGACGATTGCGCTTCGGGGCCGCGCCGCGCTTCAGCACGTCTTTCCCGACGCGGGCGACCCAGGCGTAGCGGGCCTCGATGACCTGCGAGGCGAAATCGGACTTGCCGCTTTGCAGCCGCTCGCGCGCCTGCATGACCTGAACCCGCGCCGGCTCGGGCAGGCGCGCAATCGCGGCGGTTTCGGTTTCGGGCATCAGGAGCGAAACGGTTTCGGCGAACGCCAGCCGGGGCAGGAGATTTTGCTCGCGCTCCAATAGAGCCTGGATCGGGGCGATTTCTGCGGCGAGGGCGGCGGGAACCTGCCACGCGAGGGCGGGGGCGGGACGATGAACCGCGTCGGCTATCGTCGTCAGCAGCGCGCCGATGCCCTGCCGTTTCGAGGCGACGACCGCCCGCACCGGAAC
Organism: Chthonomonadales bacterium; assembly: GCA_038230115.1. Lineage (GTDB taxonomy): Bacteria > Armatimonadota > Chthonomonadetes > Chthonomonadales > Chthonomonadaceae > JBBRNU01. Next base: position 1,621 of record JBBRNU010000370.1, read on the forward strand.
GCCAAGCGCGGCTTCCAGTCGGGCGGCGTCGAGCGTCACGCCGTCCTTGTCCAGCGTGTCCGCCATCGTCAGGACGACGACGAGCGGCAGGCCCATGTCGAGCAGCTGGCTGGTCAGGTAAAGATTGCGTTCCAAATTCGAGGCGTCCACAACGTTCACGATCACGTCGGGACGGGGCGTATCGTCGCGCAGGCCGATCAAGACTTCGCGGGCGATCACTTCATCGGGCGAGTGCGGGGTCAGGGAGTAGAGGCCGGGCAGGTCGAGCAGGCGGGCGGTCTGTCCGTTGTCCAGCCCGACGCGGCCCTCTTTTTTTTCGACGGTCACGCCGGGGTAGTTGCCGACCTTTTGCCGCAGTCCGGTCAGCGCGTTGAACAGCGTGGTCTTGCCGCAGTTCGGGTTTCCGACCAGGGCGACCGTCAGGCTTCGGCTTGCAGGAACTGTGGCAGAATTCATGGTTCAAGTCTTAGTCGGAGAACGGGAAGGAATGCCCGTTCTGAAACGCACGGACGGGATTGAAACCCCGTCCTGAAAGGCGGCGAACGGGAATAAATCCCCGTTCTGAAACGCCAGCCCGCCTGCGCGGGCTAAAGACGAAGCGCCTGCGCTCGCATGTTCGCAATCTGAAAACGTCGTGGCGGAGCGGCATTGCAGGCCACGAAGGTGGTCTGTGCGTTTCAGAACGGGGATTTATTCCCGTTCTCTTCCCGTTCGCGCGCTTCCGTTTCTTCCAATTCTTTCAGCTCGTCGCTCTCAAGCCAGACGGCGGCGGCTTCCTCGCGGCGCAGCGACAGTTGATAGCCGCGCACCAGAATATCGAGCGGCCCGCCGAACGCCGCCACGCGCGTCACCTTGATGTGCGTTTCGGGCGTCAGCCCCATCTCCATCAGGCGCAAACGTCCCTGACCGCCGCTGACCAGCAGCCGAATGGTTCCGCACTCGCCGGGCCGCAGATCGGCCAGCGTTTTGGGGCCGGACGCGCGCATGTCGGTGCATTCGGCGTTATCAAGCGCGGCCTGAGCGTCTTCGGCGAACCGTCCGGGCCGATTGCGGCGCGTCCAATCCAGCAGATGCCAGGTGCGGCAGCGTTTTTTGGGGTCAGAGGGCATTACGCGCTGAGTTCCTTACATTACGTTCGAGCGTTTCAATGGGCCGGCTTCAAACCGGGCGTATGCGTTAAGACGCAAATCGCGCGCGATAGTTTCATTACCGGGCAGGCGATAACACGGGTTCCGCCGGGGTTTCCCCTCCCGCAACGTCGGTCAGGCGCAAGAGCGGCGGCTCCTCAGACGGCCCGGCGACGAAAACGCTGTTGGCAACCTCGCGCCCGATGGCGACCGCGCCGACGCCCGCGACTTCCAGCGTCATCACGTCGCCGAAGGGGGTGCGCCCCTTGATTTCCACGCGGGCGTTGGGAATCAGCCCGATTTCCATGACATACGTCAGGAATTCCAGCCGCTCGTCCGTGATCTTGACGACCGTCAGCGGCTCGCCAACTGTGCAGTTCGCCAGTCGCACCGAGCCGTCTTTGGCCGTCGCGTCTACGGGGTTGCCGTGCGGACAGGTGGTCGGGTTGCCCAGCGCGCGGGCGATCCGATCCGCCACGTCTTCGCTAAGATAGTGTTCGAGTTTGCAGGCCAACTCATGCACGTCGTCCCAGGGCAGTTCGAGAAAATCCACCAGAAGCCGCTCGACCAGCCGATGTTTTCGCAGGAGCGCGATGGACAGCGTCTCGCCTTTGGGCGTAAGCCGGACGCCCTGATAGGGGGTATGCTCGACCAGCCCGAATTCGGCCAGCCGCTTGAGCATCGTAGTCGCCGAAGCGGGCGCGACCGTCATGTATTTGGCGACGTCGCCTGTGCTAACGACGTCGAGTTCTTCCTGCAGCCGAAAAATGCCCTCGGCGTATTCTTCGATGGACTCGGTCAGCTCGTGCTTTTCGCGGTCGCGCGAGGTCGGGCGGCATGAAGCCGGAACCCGCAGCACGACATCCTTTATCTTCGGCGCTTTCACGGCCATACCCGCAACTCCTTTGTAAATCGCAGCGCGCTCAGAAGAAACGTTTTGATTTCCGCTTCCAAAAATTTCGTTATGCCTTATTGTACCGCCCCGCGTGGGGAACGTCAAGCGAAAACAACTTCTTTTTTAGTCCCGTCTAAAATTATCGGGTTTGATTCCGGCTTGACAAAGCCCCTGCGCGCCGCCATAATGACGAGGAATGGCTTTCTGGATTTTCAGGCGGCGCTTTTTCGCGCCCGCCAACAGTATTAAAGAGAGAACCGGCGGTCAGGCAAGGCGCAGGAGGCGGATCATGGCGGGGCGCGCGTTCACTTCGGATTTGTCGGGCCAGGAATTCTGGCTGGTCGTTGACAAGGGCTACACGCCGCTGGGCCTCGTCCTGGGCAACTGCGTGTATTCGATTGGCGCGTTTCGGGGCTGGCTGGCAAACCTGAAGGGCCAGTTTCGCGGCGAGGTCGAAGACGTGTCGCGCCTGATGTACGACGCGCGCGAGCTGGCCCTGTCGCGAATGCAGGCCGAAGCCGAAGCGCTGGGCGCGGACGGCGTGGTCGGCGTAGATTTGAAAATCGAGTACATGCACGAGGGCGAATGGATGGAGGTGACCGCCATCGGCACGGCCATCAAGTATGTCGGGCAGCCCGCAGGCGACGCCCCTTCCCGCGCGCAGGTCGTGCTGAACGTCGGGCAGGAACGGTAGCGGTTTTTATCCCCTCGGCTTGCTCTTCAGGCAAAGACAAGCAAAGCGTTGGGCTAATTTTACCGGGCATGTCAAGGGAGCCGCCCGGCGAGCAGCCTATCCGCTCCGAATTGGAGATTATGAGTTTACGCGCGGAAAACGTGAGTTTGAGTTATTTTGACGGCGACCAGACGACTTATGCCGTGCGCGACATCAGCGTGTCGTTTCCCGAACAGGGTTTCTTCGGCATCATGGGGCCGTCCGGTTCGGGCAAAAGTTCGCTGCTGTATCTGTTGAGCGGCCTGAAACTGCCCACGACCGGCGACATCTTTCTGGGCGCGCAGACGCTTTCGGGCGCGTCGGAAACCGAGCGCGCAAGGCTCCGGCGCGAACGCTTCGGGTTCGTGTTTCAACAGCCGTTCCTGCTGAACTATCTGACGGCGCGGGAAAATATTCTCGTCGCCGCGCCGACCGGCGACCCGGACGCGGCCCGTCGCGTAGACGCGCTGCTCGACGAGCTGGGCATTCTGGCGCTAGGCGACCGCCTGCCCGCGCATCTTTCCGGCGGCGAGCGGCAGCGTTTGGTTGTAGCGCGGGCCATGATCAATCAGCCCGCCATTATTTTCGCCGACGAGCCGACCGCCGCCCTGGATCACGCCAACGGCGAGGCCGTCATTGACCTGCTGATGCGCTACCGCGACCGGGGAGCCGTCCTGGTCGTGACCCATGATCCGACGATGGTGCGCGGGGCCGACCGCATTTACAACCTGGCCGACGGGCATCTTGACTCAATCGAAGAGCGAGCGCGGGGCGGCGAAGCGGTCGCGGCCACCCTGCCAAAAGA
>JBBRNU010000371.1:0-5153 GCA_038230115.1 Chthonomonadales bacterium
AGGATCGCGAGACGGGCGACAAGTTTGCCCATAATAATCTCGCTCGGTCGCAGGCGCGAATGCAGCAGCATTTCCCAGGTTTGCTGTTCCCTTTCCTGCGAGATCGCGTTCGCGGCAATAGAAGGCGCGATCAGGCCGATCAGCAGAAATTGCAGGCACATCGTTATCTGCCATATCGAGCGGGCCGCGGTCGGGTCGGTATCGCTGTAAATCCACGAGAACGCCATCCAGTACAGCCAGCCCAAGATCGAGACCGACAGCAGCGCGACCGCGATTTTCACGGGAAGCGGCTGGCGCATTCGGGCGCGCATCAACAATTCTTTGTGCAGGACGGGGTTGTTGATCATCGGTTGGCTCCCATCATTCCGGGGTTCGCGTGCATTCCCGTCGTCGGCGCGTCCGTCGTAATGAATGCCGTTGGCGACACAAAGGGATTGTCGCGGGCTTGCCGCGCGCCGAAAGCGTTGTCGGGCAGCGTCAGGTGCGCGAAAAGCAGGTTCGCCTCTTCGCCGGGAGCCGCTTTTCCGTCCAGTCGCACCTGCAGCAGAGGATCGTAGAACCAGCCGACAAAAGCGAAGGCGGGCTTGCCGTATCCGCCAGGCAGATCGTAATTGGCGCGGTACTGCGTCTCCTGTCCCAGCGTTTGCATCATGCTCGCCCGGATCAGGGCGCGCGTTTCTTCCGAGGACTCCGGCGCATCGGGGCGATAAGGGAGCGTTTTCTCCCAGGCCGCGCCCAAGTTCTGGCTGGTCGAGGCTTGGCCGCCGGCGGTGAAGTTTTCGGGCCAGATGATTTGTCGCCGGGTTTCGCCGGGCGGAAGCGTTTGCAGCGGAAACGCGCAGAGCGGCGTGACCAGCGCGCAGTTTTCCAATCGGTAGGGCGTCCGGTTGACGAGAGTGACTTCGAGGGCGTGTTGTCCCGGAAGGGCGCGGAAGGTCGCCTCGACGCCCTGCCCGATATTGGCCGCGACCGGCGTCTCGAACGAGCGCTTGTCCCAGAGTTTCACCTGCGCGCCGCGCAGGGTCGTGGCCGTGTCGGTCTGCTCGATGGTCAGTGGAGCCAGGGCGCGGGCCGTTTCGGATCGCATGGTTTCGCCCGGCGTGAAGCGGCTGTAAGCGGCGTTCGCTTGCGGGTCGTCGGAGCCGAACGCGATGTTATAATCGGCGCGGCGCGGCGAGTACAGCGTGGTTTGCGCGTAGCCCGCCGCCTGATCGCTATTGGCCTGCGTTTCCAGCACGACTGCCCGGTGCGCCGTCAGCGTATGTCCCTTGATGGAACTCGCCACGCCATAGGCGACAACCGCGAAGGCTCCAACCGTGAGCGGCATCGTGACCCAGGCCAGTTCGCGCCGGTCCAGCCGCTTCAACAGGAAGTAGCTGACGGGCAGGAGGATCACAAGATAAATCAGCAGCAGGCCCGCGACGACGCCGAACGCGGGAGTATTTCCGGCCTGCTTTCCGGCCAGCGCGTCGGGCAGAGCCAGCCAGGGGTGCGCCGCTCCCCCTTGCAGCAGGTCGCGCGGCGAAAGGGCGTCGTTGCCGCAGCGCAGTAAGTCTTGCCAGTACGTCGCCGCAAAATCCGGGTTCGTCGCGTCAAGCAGCGAAAGCGGAAGCGCGGAAAGGACGACCACGCCGCTGCCGTAGGGCCGCGCGGCGACGATACCGTAACCGGAGTTCCAATCAGGATAAATCGAGTTGGACTCCCTGGCCCGTCCCAGCAGCGTTCGCGCGCCGGGCTTGAGAACGCCGACCGGCAGCGACCACCCATCCCGGCGCGTCGGCCAGTTATACCGGGCTTTGAGCGGCGCACAGAACGAATCGTTGGTATCTACAACACTGTCTCCCATCGGTCGGATCGGCAGCATCTCGGCGTAAAAAGTCGGGCTTGTGACCTGCGCGCCCGTGACGATCAGCAGACCGCCGTCGCGCACGTAGCCTTTGAGCGCGTCCGTCTGTCCGGTCGTCAGGTGGCTGAGCGGGTACTCGCTCAACACGACCGCGTCCACCGTTGCATAGCCCAGCGCGCGGTCGGGCAAGGCGCGCGGGTCGGCGTTCAGAATTTGGATGCGCGCGTTGGGACGGCTCTCGTCCGCCCCTCTGTGGCGCGGGCCAGTCGGCACGGGTGACTCAGGGCTGGGCGCGGTATGCCGATGCGTCAAGTCCATCCGCTTTTTCGTCAAGAAGTCGAGTTCTCTGCCGGTTGGGGTCAGGGCGAGGACGTTGTAGGTCGTGGTTCGGTTCGTCGGGTACAGAACGAAAGTTTTAGCGGCGAGTTTGCGCCCGTCGAGCAGCAATTGAATGTCAACGGTCGTCATTTCGCTGTTGTCGCGATACCCGCCGATATTGTCGCGGTTGTGAAAATCGAGAACGAAGCGTTCCACATTCACGTCACGCGGCGAGCCGGGCTGAAGCGTGACCGGGCGCGTGTAAATCGTGCGGTTTTTGCCGCGCTGCACCGACACCTGCAATTGTCCCGCGCCGCGCTCGGACAGCCCGCTGAGATAAACGGCGAGCGGCGTCCAGGTTTCGGTTTCGTAGCGCGAGGGCGCGTTCGGGCCGCTGCCGAAGCCGATCAGGGCGTCGAGCGCGACGGCCCGCGCCTTCTGCCCCAGACTCAACAGCCCGCACAGACCGAGCAGGCCGCAGGCGCTTGCGGCGAGACCGCGACGCGCGCGGCGGGGAGAGAAAAGCGATTCCAACCTTCGACGGGGCATGGCGGACCTCCGGCAAACGAGCGGCGGCATCCTGATGGCGGCAATTCACAGGGTAATGCAACGCATTACGCACCCACAATCAATCGGTTTCGCTATTTTTCGCAAATTTTTCCGGCTTACCGATTGGCCGCTTCCATCGCCTCGTCGGAGATGTCGAAGTTGGCGTGGACTGTCTGCACGTCCTCGTTGTCTTCGAGGGCGTCCATCATGCGGAGCATCAGGGCGGCGTCTTTGCTGTCGAGCGGCACGGAATCGTCGGGTTCCATCGTGTACTCGGCGCTGACAAACTTGATTTTGGCGGCCTCGACCGCTTTTTGCACGGACGCGAAATCTTCCGGCTGCGTCACGACCTCAAAATTTTCGTCGTCGGAGCGCACGTCTTCCGCGCCCGCTTCAATGGCGATCCCGAACAGCGTGTCTTCATCTGTCGCCGTTTTCGGGATTGTAATCAGGCCGATGGGCCGGAAGCGATACGAAACGGAGCCGGACTCGCCCATGCGCCCGCCGTGCTTGTTGAAGATGGTGCGGAGGTTGGCGACGGTTCGGTTTTTGTTGTCGGTGGCGCACTCGACGAGAACCGCTGTGCCGCCCGGCCCGTACCCCTCATAGACAATGTCTTCGATAAGCGCGCCCTCGATTTCGCCGGTTCCGCGCTGAATGCTGCGCTTGATGTTGTCGGCGGGCATCGAATTTTCGCGGGCCTTCTGAATTGCCAGGCGCAGGCGCAGGTTGGTATCGGGGTTGCCGCCGCCTTTGGCCGCCATAATGATTTCTTTGGCGATTTTGGTGAACAGATTGCCCCGCTTGGCGTCCTGCGCGCCCTTGCGAAGCCGAATATTATGCCATTTGGAGTGTCCAGACATGGTAACGCTCGCCCCTTTCCGCATTCGCCACGCTCGTTCGGCTGGCGAACGGAACCGCTCTTTTCTGCAGCAAATTATAACACAAACCGATTTGCCCGTCAAACAAACGTCCTCGAATTTGCCCGCCGCACGCAATCGGGCATTCGCCTATATAGCGCGGTCGGGATTCGCTTGCCAAACGCAATCGGGCGCTCGCCCATTGGGAAGGCAATCGGGGCGAACCGACAGGCCGCGCTTCGGGGTATACTTTTCCCGACGCGCTACGGCCCAGATGCCGAGATTGCACGGAACTATGCCGTGACTGCACGGAACTGTAGGAAAATGAATGAAGGAGAGGCCCATGCCGCGCGCCCTGATTACGGGAGGAGCCGGGTTTTTAGGCTCGCACCTGTGCGACCGATTGCTCAAAGAGGGGTTCGAGGTGGTCGTGATGGACAATCTCATCACGGGCAGCACGGACAACATCGCGCACCTGGCGGGCAACCCGAAATTCCGGTTCCTCAAGTACGACGTGACCGAATACCTGTTTCTGGACGGCCCGGTAGACTACGTTTTTCACCTCGCCTCGCCCGCCAGCCCCGACGATTTCACGACCAAAGCGATCCAGATTTCCAAAGTGAACTCGCTCGGCACGCACAACGCGCTGGGTCTGGCGCGGGCGAAGGGCGCGACGTTTTTCCTCGCCTCGACTTCGGAAGTGTACGGCGATCCCCTCGTGCATCCGCAGCCGGAAGAGTATCTCGGCAACGTCAATCCCATCGGCATCCGGGGCGTGTAGGACGAGGCCAAGCGGTTCGCCGAAAGCATCTCGATGGCCTATCACCGCAGTCACGGGCTGAATATCAAAATCGTCCGCATCTTCAATACCTACGGGCCGCGAATGCGATTGGACGACGGGCGTGTGGTTCCCAATTTCATCGGGCAGGCGCTGCGCGGCCAGCCGATCACGGTCTATGGCGACGGCAGCCAGACCCGCTCGTTCTGCTACTGCGCCGACTTGATTGACGGGTTCTATAAATTGGTCACATCCGACCAGACCGGCCCGATCAACATCGGCAACCCGACCGAGCGCACGATGCTGGAATTCGCGCAGGAAATCAAGACGCTGACAGGGAGCGCGAGCGAAATCACGTTCAAGCCTCTGCTCACCCTCGACGACCCGAAGCAGCGCCGTCCGGACATCACGAAAGCCAAAACCCTGCTGAACTGGGAGCCGAAGGTTTCGCTCGAAGACGGCCTGCGCCAGACCATTGACTACTTCCAGTCGCGTTTGGGCCTGCTGTAAATGCCGGACATTTCGGGCATCAAACATCCGGCCTACCGCGAGGCCGAAGCGCTCCTCAAGCCCGCCGGTCGCGCCGCGCAGGGCCGCTACCTCGTGGAAGGCGCGGATTTAACGACGCAGGCGCTGGCGTCGCCCGCTCCGGTCCAGGCCGTTTTCGCCACGCCCGGCGAAGCGCCGAATTTGCAGGCGGCCTGCCGCGAACGCAGCGTCCCGCTCTACCTATTGGGCGCAGGGCTAATCAATCGCCTGGTGGGAACCGGCTACGAGACCGCCGTCACCGCGCTCGCCGTCG
>JBBRNU010000372.1:0-5152 GCA_038230115.1 Chthonomonadales bacterium
AGGAGTCCGGTCTTGCCTGGCTGCGTCTGTTCGAGCGAAACGACGCGCCTTATAGCGGGCGGTGACAGGCGGTTTTGCGTTGGAATGAGATTGGCGAAGAGTGATGGGGCGATGTAACGCGGCGCGAGTTCGAAAGGCGCATTGGAATTGGGGAGTATTACAGCGTGCGGAGCAGTTGCGGGTGAGGCGAAAGAAGGGCTGCAGTGGTAACTCCCGAATCCAGCGTGACCAGCGTTCCCCCGTTTTGTTGACAAAGACTTAACAGATAAACATCCGTAATTTGTTTTGGGTCAGCGATACCAGAAGGTAGGAAAAGCGTTTTATCCCGTAGCGAAACGCTGTCGTGCCAGAAATGATGCGTCGCTGCGGAATTTGCGACTGTGGTTTCCAGCAACGCGATTGCGTCCTTCAATCGAAGGCGCACACCGGGACAAGACGGCGAAGACAAAATACGAACAAAGCCGTTTTCAGTTAGAGGGCAGAGGGTCCATCCTGAGAACGCGGCCCCAACGTACCAGTTGTTCGCCGAGTCATGATGCGGGTGCATCGGGTCGAGGAGCGCCAGCAGAACGTTAATGTCTGGCAGTTCGATACGCACGTGCGGCCTCTTCCTCATCGCCCTCCGACAATCGCTTTACGAGTTCTAGGGTAATCGGCTCCGGCAACGCACGGTGCGGCAACAGGGGCAGCCCATTCCGAAATTCTGTCGGGATAAAGGGCGCGGGCGGCGTATCCGTCGTCTCCGGTTCCGTCACGATAACACGCAAACGATCTTCCGGCTTGAGTGGCAGCGCGCTTAATTGGCGCTTCACCTCCATGAACGTTCCCTCAAAGGTCTGTGTTTCCATGCCGATTCCTTTCGCTAAACCCGATGTTCGACGCCTTTCCATCATTATACCGTAGATTGTAGATAGCGACAGTATAGCGTTCAGACGATAGAGTTGCGTGATGAGACGCACATGGCTGGCTTCATGCAGCAGGGCTGGAAGGGATAGGCTTGGGTTTGGGGGGGGTAATCGGGGGCGGGGCGATGTAGAGCGGCGTGAGTTCGAGGGGATCGTCCGGGGGTGAGTCGGCGGTCAGGCGCTGTTCCGCGAGATGGGCGATTTGGGAGGCGCGCGGGTCGGTCGGTTCCGCAAAGGCCGCGCGCGAAGCCGAAGCGGACAGCAGGGTTCGCAGGTCGTCGGCGTACCGGGCCGAGGCAGGGCCGCAAAAGACGAGGCGAGAAGCGGGCAGGGGCGTCAAAGCGTCGGCAAGTTCCGCGAGCGCATACGCGGCGATGGGAAGGCGGAGTTCGGGAACGGGCGTGTCGGTCTGGTACGCGCTGGCGAAAACGACGCCGGTTCGACAGGGCAGGAGCGGAACGACAAGCGTGTCCGGCAGCCCGGCGTAATCGGCGGCGAGCGCGGCCAGTCCGCTGACGCCGACCAGGGGCTTGCGCCGCACGACCGCGAGCGTTTTCATGGTCATGACGCCGATGCGCGTGCCGGTAAACGATCCCGGCCCGATGTCGACCGCCAGCAGGGTGACGTCATCGAGCGTGGCCTGACAGTCGCGCAGCAGTCGGTCGAGGGTTTCGATGAGGCGTTCCGACAAATGCATGGCGTGGCGGAACGTATATTCGGCTTCGAGGCGCCCGTTGCGCCGAACCGCCGCGCCGCACAGGTCGCCCGACGTTTCCAGCGCCAGCGTCAGCCCAGTCGAGGTCTTTGCCAGGGTTTCCGGCGGGCCTACCGTTTCTGCGGTCTCTTTTGCATTGGCGGACAACATCAGTCAGACTCCGAAGCGGCGCGCAGGGCAGCCAGCGCGGGCAGCGCGTTCAGTTCGGCCAGGAGGTCGGCGTAGCGCGGGCCAAGCGCCGAAACAGTCACGCGGCGCGGCGCCTCCGTCAAGTCGTCCGCCTCCTCGTCTTCTCCACCTTTTTCTTTCGCGCTGTCTTCTTCGCGGGTCGTGAGGGCATCGTCTCCCCTCATTTCTTCGGGCGTTTCCACAATTTCTAATGCAATCTCAAGGCGTTCCGGGGGCAGATAGGACGCGATTTTATCGGCCCATTCGATGACCACGACGCCGCCCCGCGCGAAATACTCGTCGAACCCCAAATCCGCGAGGTCTTCGGGCCGCTCCAATCGGTACGAGTCGAAATGAAACAGGGGCGTCGGGCCGGGGTATTCCTGCACGAGCGTGAAGGTCGGGCTGGTGACCGGGCCGCGAACGCCCAGGCCGCGCCCCAGGCTTTGCGTGAGCGTGGTTTTGCCCGCGCCCAGGTCGCCGGTCAGCGCGACGGTATCGCCTGCGCGCAGCCGCGCGCCCAGCGCCTCGCCCCAGCGCGCGGTGTCGGCCCGGCTTCGCAGCATAAAGACGCGCGCCACCTTACTTCTCCGGTTCCAGCGCAAGGGCGTCCACGCCGATCAGGTAGCCCGACGAGCGCAGGTTTTTGCCGACGGCCCGAAACACGATCGTGTGCGGGCCAGCCGTCAGGGTCAGCGCGCCGAGCGGGGTTCGCCCTTTTGCGCGCACCGAATCGGCGTAGCAGTCGGTGACCGCGCCCAGCGCCTGCCCGTCCACCAGAACCTGCACGGCGGCGTAATCGCGGGCAGCGGTGTAGTAGGCTGCAAGTTGGTAACGGCCCGCGCGGGCGAGCGGCAGTTCGAGCGCGACTTCCGCGCCCGCCTTTTGGCCCGTGAACCACAGCTGGCTGCCGCCGCTCCATCCGTCGCCATACGCGCCCATCGCCTGCGTCTGCGCCGCGCCGTCTTTCACGCTCAAAACCCGCAAATCTTCGGCTTCGAGCGAGGCGGAGTACAGGCTTTTCCAGACGCGAATATAGTCGAGCGTAAGAACAGCGGGTTTTGCGTCGCCGGGCGCGGCGTGATAGGTCAGCGCGAGGGTGTGCGCGCCCGCCTTCAGGCCCGTCGTCCTTCCCAGCGCGATCCGCCGAACCACGCTGTTCCCGGCGGGCGCGGCGTAGGTGGCGAGGACGCCGCCCGGCCCGATGTCCGCGCCGTCCAATTGCGCCGACAGCGCCGGACTGTGCGAACCGTTGACGACGCCCAGTTCCAGGCTGAAATCGCCGTCCGTAGGCAGCGCGAGCGGCAGTTTCAGGGTCGCGCCATCCTTGCCGGGCCGCCATTCGAGATTGCTGTAGCCGCTGCACTCGCCCGCGTCGTCGTTGCGCTTGATCTCGGCGGGCGCGGCGACTTCGGCCTTTTCCAGCAGACTTTCGGCCTCGATGACGTTGCGCGCTTTGGGACTTGGGTCGAGCAGCGCGTAGTCCAGGTACAGGGGCTTGCCGCCGGAATCCGTCAGCGCAAGGGTGTGCGGGCCGGGCTTCAGGCGAACCAATGTCGAGGTGTTCCAGCGTCCGGTGCGTCCCGGCAGGGCGGGGTCGTCGAGGTCGAAAGCCAGCGCGTCGGGATTGGCGTCGCCGTCCAGACTCCAGCGCGCGTGAGTCGCCGAGGCGGGCTGATAGAGCTGCGACAAGGTCAAATTGTACACGTCGTCGGTTTTCACGTCGAGAACGAAGGTCGGCTTCGCGCCACCATTGAGACTGCCATCGAGGGCCGCGAGCTTGCCGCCGCTGGCCTCGAACGCGAACGCGCGGTCGTCGCGAAATTCCGGCGGAACGCCGCGCCAGGTCAGGTTTTCGGCTTCCAGAGCGTTGACCGTGTGATAAATCGGCGGCGTCAGGCGGGCGAGGTCGAGGGCCGGGCTGTCGTGCATCGCCGCGTCCTGATACCAATAGGCGACGCAGGCGTAATCCGCGCCGGGGTAGTCGTTGGCGTTGCCGTGTTCGATGTCAACCGTTAAATTTTTCTGGAACGGCACACAGTCCTGCAATTGGTAGCGATAGGCCGCGACGCGCGATTGGTCGTCGCGTTTCAGAACGCAGCCGTGATTGGCGAGGCTGAACGTCCCCTCGTCGAAATACCAGCCCCCGGTGTAAAAGTCTTCGGTCCCGGTTCCGTAAATGGAGGGAAACGGCTCGTCGTCAACGGCGATTTTCTCGTCGCCCTCCATGAACCAGATGCCCCGGTCGCCCTGCATGAACGTGTGTTCGCCGACGTAATGCCCCCGGCCCCTCGCCTGCAAAATGTGGAACGGCTCGCCCGCCTTCATGGTCTGCCGCCGCCATTGCGCGTGGAAATAACCGACGTTGGACGGGCGAGGGGTTTGGGACAGATACGTCAAATTCCACTGGATTTGCACCGGCTGCGACCCGCCCGCGTTGACGATTTCCAGCCGGGCCGATTTCGCAAACGGCATCGGCCAGTAACAGACCCAGCCGTCGTCCGAAGCGGCGGTCATCAGGGCGGCGAACTTGATCCCGTCCGGTTCCACGCCGAAGAACTCGCTCAGGGGCGCCTCGATGGCGGGTTTCGCGGCCCCGTCCCAGTACACGCGCAGGAGGGTCTGCCGGAGCGTGAAGCGGTTGATTGGCGTTTGGACGATGTGGAAGCGCTGGATTTGCGCGGGGCCATTGAGCGTGGCGAGCGTGCGAGTCTGGCCGGGCGCGCACGTCATCGCGCCGCTCAGGTCGCGGCTGGCGGGCGCGGTCGGTTTGGGGTCGCTGCCCAGATGCCGCCACTGATCTGTCACGACGTCAAGGGATTTTTGTTCGGCCTTGTCGAGCGTGACGGCGAAGGTTTTGACGGGCGTTCCGTCGGGGAAGAGCTGATACTGGACGTGGTAGTAGAGCGCGCCGGGGTCGGCCACCTCGATGCGGCACGCTTTTTGGAACGGGAGAGGGAAGAACGAATACCAGCCGCCGCTTTTGTGGCCCACGAGCGGCGCGGCGAACGGGGCGACTTTGCCCTGAAACAAATCCTGAATCGGGCAGTCAATGCGCGGCGTGCTTTCGCCGTCGAAATAAATTTTCAGCTGCCCGACCGCATTGGCGCTCCAGAAACGATAAATACAACCCGGCCCGCGAATGTCGGCGAGAACGGCGCGGTTCCCCTCGTTTCGCACAAAGTTGCCGAAATCGGCGTTGCCGCCCGCCCGGTCGTAACTGGAATCCTGGACGCATTTCGTGTCGCGCAGCGTCGGCAGGAGGTCGGGCCGCGCCATGAGTTCGAGGCCGTAGGGCAGTTTGGGCGCGCGGGGAATGGCAGGCCGGGCGGCTTGCGACAGGGTAGACCCCGGCCCATTGACG
>JBBRNU010000373.1:0-5141 GCA_038230115.1 Chthonomonadales bacterium
GAATTGGGAGAAGGCAGCGCGCTCAAGGCCGCAAACTCGCCGTCCAATTCCCTTGCGGGCATCGTGGCCGGGCTGGAGAATTCCAGCGCCGCCCCGCATTCCCAGCGAATAACGTCTTCCGGCAAGCCTGCCCCGGCGACAGCAGGAACCGGCGCGGCGCCCCAACCGTCCGGCTCTCTGGACGCCGCTTCGACTGCGCCGGGAGCCGCGCCCCTGCCGCCCGACGCGCCCAAAGATCAGGGCGAGCGAAACCAGTTGGCGCGGGCCAACGTACCTGGCGTTGACGCGCAGAAAAGTTCGCCGGGAACCGTCGCGTCGAAAAATCCGTCTGCCGGTTCAGGACGCGCCAAAATCAAGCCTTCGCGCGGGGGGATGGCGCGGCGCGAAGGCCCGCCCATCGAGGTGCGCGGGCTGGCGTTCACGGCCCAGAGCGACACGCGCGCCCGGCTCGACATCCTGACGACCGGCAAGGCCGTCGCAACCGTTCGCTACCTAGCGGATACCAGCCAGCTGGCGATTGACCTGCAGAACGCTTTCCTGCATTTCCCCCTGACCGAAGCCCTGACGCGCATTTTGGGGCATCCGCTGGTTCGGCAGGCGGGGGCGGCGATGATCGGCGACGCGCCCCCGGTCACGCGCATTCTGCTGGATACCGGGCGGGTCGTCGGGTTCGCGGTCAACGCGCAGAATGACCGCCTTTCGCTCGATCTGCGTCTGCCGCGCAGCGCGAACGGAGCCTTAGCCGACAAACTGATTGTGGTGGACGCCGGGCATGGCGGCTCGTCGTCGGGCGCGGTCGGACGCGGCGGCGACGGCGTATTTTACGAGCGTGACGTGACGCTCGGCATCGCCTTGAAACTGCGCGCCGCGCTCGAAGCCTGCGGAGCCAGAGTCGTCATGACGCGCGACCGCAACGTAGACGTAGGCCTGTACGACCGCCCGCGTTTAGCCAATGACATCGGGGCCGACCTGTTCATCAGCATCCATAACGACTCCAACGGCAGGCCCAATTCGGCGTCGGGAACCAGCACGTACTACCACATGGGCGACCCAAGCGGGCGGGCGCTGGCGGCCTGCGTGCAGCAGGCGGTGACTGCCGTCAGCGGCCTGCCGAGCCGGGGCGTCCTTTCCGACGGCATCATGTACGCCAATGGGTTCGCCGTGCTGCGGGTCTGTCAGATGCCGTCGGTTTTGTGCGAGGTGGCCTACATCAACAACGCGACCGACCGGCGCAAATTGGTCAGCGACGACTTTCAGCAGCGCGTCGCGCAGGCGATGTGCGACGGCCTGCGCGCGTATGTCGAGGGCGGGGGCGCGCTGCCCGCTCACAACGCGCCGCTTCCGATGCCAGACCCGGAAATGGACAAAACCCCGCCCGCGCCCCCAGACGGAACCGATTCGGGCGACGGCGGGTAGTTTCGTCCTTCCGACAGAGAAAAATATTATGCTCAAATTCAAATTGGCTTTCCTGGTTTGCGTGGCGGCTCTGGCCCTGATCGGCGCGGGCTGTCAGCGTCCGTCCGTCGCCCCCGGCGCGGCGCAGGCCGAAACGCCGCCTGCGCCCCCGGTCGCCGCGCAAACCGGCAAAACTCCCGTTGAGGCGAACGGCGAAAAAAAGGCGGTTAGCCAGACGCCGGTTCGGGACGCCGTGGACGCGCTCATGGCCCGCGAAGCCTCCGACAAAGGGCTGTTTCCGGTGGGAACGCGGCTGGTCAGCGCCGACGTGCGCGAAGGCGTGGCGACGCTCAATTTCAGTGCAGAGTTCAGCGGGCTGGCCGACCGGGGCGAAACGGTCGAGTCCGAGGCGCAAAAAGCCCTTCAGCGCGCCCTCGCCCCGATTGCGGGCGTGACGAAAATGCGCGCCCTCGTGCTGAACAAGCCGTTCGAGAGCCAGGCGACGGATTGGGCCACGCCCTTTTCGGTGCATACGGCGGGGCAGGGCGAATTGACCCGGAACGCGCGCCCGTGAGCCAGCCGGTTTCCTCTGCCCCCCCTTCCGCCGGCGCGTCTTTCGACAGCGCCCTCGACCGCGCTTCCGAATGCGAGGGCGACGCTCGCGCGCCGCTGGGCGTCTTCGATTCCGGGCTGGGCGGTCTGACCGTCGTCCGGCGCTTGCGCGAAACGCTGCCGAACGAGCGGCTCGTGTATGTCGCCGACCAGTCGCACGTTCCCTACGGCGGACGCGAGCTGCATCAGGTGCGCGGGTTCGCCTGCGCGATCAGCGCGGGGCTGCTGGCCCTGGGCTGCAAAGCCCTCGTCATGGCCTGCAACATCTCCTCGGCGACCGCGCTCGACGACGCCCGAACCGCGCATCCCGCCGTTCCCATCGCGGGCGTGATTCTGCCCGGCGCGCAGGCCGCTGCCGCCCAGACCCGCAGCGGGCGCGTCGGCGTCCTGACGACGGAAGGCACGCTTCGCACCGGGGCGTACACGCGCGCCCTGCACGCCCTGAACCCCGGTCTGCATGTGCGCGAAGTCGCCTGCCCCGCGTTCGTGCCGCTCGTGGAGGCGGGCCTGACGGACACGCCGGAGGCGCGCGAAGCCGCCCGCGCTTATCTAACGCCCCTGCTCGCCGAGCGCGTGGACACCATCATTTTGGGCTGCACCCATTACCCGTTTCTCCTCGACGCCCTGCGCGCCAACGCGCCCGGCGTGACATTCGTGGACCCGGCGGAGCAGACGGTTCGCGCTCTCGCCGAAACCCTGTCGGCGGGCGGGCGATTGGCTCCCGTCCCTCGCGCGCCCGCCCGCCATCTGCTGACGACGACCGGCGACCCTCAAATCTTCGCCGTCCAAACCTGCCATTTTCTGCCGGACGCCCGCGAAACCGCCGACATCGGGCAGGCGACCTGGCATTCCAGCGGCCTTCTGACCATCGGCCCCCGCCCCGATCCAACCGAACAAGAGTCGAAACTCAGATGAATTCCGAATCCCTCGCTTCCGATTCCGCCGCCACCCCTGATACCGGCGCCGCTCCGGTTTCTTCTGGCGCCGCTCCTGCCGTCACGCCCCGTGCGCCGGGGAACGTCGAATGCGCCCTCGTGACGACGCCTGCCGAGCGCGCGGCCATTTTCGCCGTTCGTATGACCGTTTTCGTCGAAGAGCAGGCGGTTCCGCCCGAAGAAGAACTGGACGCCCTCGACGCAGCCGCCACGCATTTTCTGCTGCGCCTGTCGCCCGACGAGGCCGCTTCGCAGGCGGTCGTCATTGGAACCGCCCGCCTGCTTGATAAGGGCGACGGGCGGGGCAAGGTGGGCCGAGTCGCTGTTTTGCGCGAATACCGGGGGCTGGGATTGGGACTGCGCCTGATGGAATTCATCGAAGCGACGGCCCGCGCGCAGGGCTTCCAAACGCTCGTCCTCGACGCGCAATGCTATGCAATCGCCTTTTACGAAAAGCTCGGCTATGTCGCGGAGGGGGACGTTTTCCTCGACGCGGGCATCGAACACCGTTTCATGCAAAAAACGCTGACGGGTTGATCGCTCGGCCCCTCCCAATCGCCGACGCGCTTCTCACGAGGAATTCACCTGACCCCCGGCCCCTTTCCCCGGTGGGGGAACAATTCACCTAACCCCCCGGGGAAGGGGGCCGGGGGGTTAGGTGAATTCGGAAAACGGGCTTTTCAACCCTCGGCGCACTCGCCCCGAATTTGAAACGCGCTGTCACGTTGTGCAGTCGCGCGCGTGTTGTAAAGACATCGGAAACGACGGTTCGAAGGAGACCAGTACGATGCTACGCAACACAACACGCACGACCCAATGGACAGCAATGGCCCTCGTCGCCACGCTCGGCGCAGGTATGATATTAACGCCCCTCACGGCCCGTGCCAGCGAGGAAGGCCGGAAGAATACGGCCCTCGGTCTGGGCGCGGCGGCAGTCGCCCTGCTGCTGACGCAGCGAAACAAACTGCCCGGCATTCTCGCGGCGGGCGGCGCGGCTTACGCTTATTCGCGCTACGACGACGACGTGAGAAATCGGCATCGCCGCGAAAACGAATACGGCTACGCGCCGGAATACCGCCGGCCCAACCGCGACGACGGCTACCGTGATAGCAACCATGACGGTTACCATAATCGCGAGGACAATTCGTATTTCCGCGACAACGATCATCGCGACCGGGACAATTACAACCGGGACAACGACCGTCGCCGCGACTACGATCACAATCACGACGCCGACTGGAACCGCGCGCACGCGGATTGGAATCGCGACAATTACCGCGTCAACGGCGATCACGATTACAGCGATCGCGCCGCCCGCCTGCATCGCAGCGACGCCTACCGAAACCGCTGATCGCTCGTTCATAGCGCGCTTCCCTAACCGCTCCGGCCCTGCGCCGGGGCGGTTTTCGTTTGCCCGCCCTTGCGTTTTTACCGGGTAATTGTGTAAAATACCGGTTACGAAAGAGAGCCGGACGGTTCGGCGGGGGATGTAACGCTCTCAGCCTGCGCCTCGCTCCGGTTTGTGCGGCTTCCGCCGTTTCGCGTTCCGCCCGCGCGGGCTGGGTCGCCGGTCTGCGGAGGTCGCCGCGCGCCGCGTTCCCTGCCGCCGCGCGTAAGGAGAAGTCGGCCTTGAAACAACGCTCCGTACTGCATTTCTGGCTCAGTCTGCTGATCGCCGCCATGATCGTGGCGTGCGGGGCTATTCTTCAGGCAGGCGCAGGCGGCGACGGCAACTGGCTGCGCGCCCATCGGCGAACGCCCGTCCTGTGGCTGGTGGATTTTTGCGCCCTGTATTCGCTGTATCTGATGTGGATGCTGGTTCAGGCCCGCCAGACCGCTTACGTCCAGCAAACCGAGATGGGGCGCTTGAGCGAGGAGTATTCGCGGCAGGTGAACGCGCTGGTCGAGAACGCCGAGGCTCTGGAAGCCGACAACGCTGCGTATGCCGACAAAATCGCCGCGCTGGAAACGAATGCCCTGGCGCAGCGGTCGGCCTACGATGCGGAAGTGCAGCGCCTGACCGAGCAGTCGTTTCACGCTTTGCAGGGGCAGGTCGAAGCCAACGGGCGGCATCTGGAAGCCCTTACGATGGCGACTCAGCACCATCGCGCCGAACTGACGCAATTGCGGCAGGGCCTGCGCGCCGTCCAGCCCGGTTCGGAACCCGCGCAGCTAACCCGCCTCACGCCCGCGGAAATC
>JBBRNU010000374.1:0-5124 GCA_038230115.1 Chthonomonadales bacterium
CTCACGTCTTTTTCCACCCCCAAAGCCTTGGCTTCCCCCCCCCCCCCCCCCGGGGGGCGGGGGCCCGGGGGGTTAGGTGAATGGCGCTTTCCGACAGGGGCCGGGGGATTAAGCGGTATTATGTCAGGCGCTCAGTAGATCGGCAGGGTGATGGAATTGGTCGTGCCGTTGATGTATTGCACGACGACCTGGGCGAAGGCGGCATAGCGCGTTTTCGTCATTCGCATTTCCATCGGGCGGTTGGCGACGTACTGCTTGAGCGGACGGCGTCCCTTGTCGAGCAGGCCGTAGGTGATACGCGTGACGGCGCGCGGCTCGCCGTTCCAGCGAATCACGATGCGCCCGCCCGCCTCGCGACTCACGTCAATCGAGTCGCTGGTGCGGGGCAGCGCGCCGCTGGCGCTGCGATTGTTGGCGTTGCTGCGGCTGTTGTCGTAGTTGGCCCCATAGTAATTGTACAGGTCGGGATCGTTATCGTTGACTGTCGTCCCATCCGAATTCAATTGAACCGACGGGCCGTAACCATAGCCGAAAATATTGACGTTGCCGTTGTTAGGCTGTACCGGCTGACCGTACTGGCCGGGCGGCACGGGACGATAGCTGCCATTCTGCGCGAGGGCGCCCGGCGCGAGAAAGCCGAGCGACAAGGCGGCGAAAGCGGTTCCCAGGGTAAATTTGCGCTGCGTTTTCATGAGACAGGCCTCCAGACCTTTTCAAACTTCCGAACCACTCTATTCAATTGGGCGTACAAATAGGCGTACAAAAAGCGGTAACGGGCGTGTTCAGCGCCGAACGCGCGACGAACCTGCACGCGGCTGTTAAGTCGGGACGCCCCGCCCATAGGTTTTGTACGAGTAGGACTGTTCGATAAGCGCGCTTGTTCCGGGCGTTTTATCGTCTTTCCGCCGAATGACCGAACGCTTCGCGGGCCGGCGCTTGCGGCGGCGGTCGGCAGCCCGGACGAACGCGGTTCGACGGGCGGAGCGGTAGAGCATTCGAGAAAATTTCAAGGAGCGCCAAAAGTCATGCGTTCGCTTTCTTCGGGACATGGGCGCTATTTCGCGGCGGCGCATCAGGCGCTGGGCAAGCAGTTGGAGGAAGCGGAGCGGGCGGCGCGCGGCAAGGCTCCGGGCGGGCAGGCCGTGACGCCGCTGCCCCCGGACGTTTGGGCGACGGTCGCGCCGCACTTGGCGCGGCTGGAATCCCTGTCGCTGGGCATCGCCCGCCGCCACGCGCCGGAAAGCGTGGGGGCTGCGAACGCGCCGCTGCCCCTGCTCGCGACGGCCCGCTGGACGGCCCTACTGCTGCAAAATCTGGAAGAGACGCTGGAGGATTTAGAGCCGGACGCGATTGCTCGCAAATTCGGGCCGTTTCCCGCGCCCGACGCGGCGGCGGAAACCGCCCGCGACGTCGCCGAAATGCACGCCAGCCTACGCGCCGCGCAGGACGCGCTGGAAGCGTTCCGGCAGGCATTGGAGAATCCGGACACCCCGGCCCGGTCGGAATAAGCCGACTTCAACCGGTCGAAACGTCGGCTTCCGCCCCGCGCCACGCCGGAGAGAAGAGGAGAATTTCGCGCATTTTGACCGGGCGGAACGGGCGTATGTTAAGGTTTTTTTAACAAAAAGGGCGTTTTTTTGCGTTTTTGATGTGAATTTCGTCACACGGGGTTGACAGGGCGAAGGCGGGTATGCTAGTCTTTTTGCTGGTAGATTTGAAAAAAACGGCACGCCGCGCGCAAGATAACGGAACAATGGCGCAAGCCCGCTCGTTATTTGTGTGGCGTCCGATCAAATCGGCCCGCTCCGAACCCCCGCGCCAGCGTTGGCAATTGGTTTTGAGTCGCGAGGCTCCCTTTCCGCGTCGCAGCGGATGCAGAGAAGCAGGATACAAGGCAACTCTTCTCACGCAGCCGTTCCGTCCATGAACCGGGGTCTGTCCGACACGAACCTGCGCCGCAATTGCGAGCGGATTCGGGCAAGCAGCAAGGAAACGCGCCCGTTGCGACAACGTCGCGGCGTTTCCCATCATCGCCCCGCATCACGTTCATGGAGAAGAAAATGCGAAAGGTTCTGCCCTATCTGGGCGCGTCCCTCTCGGCTCTCGCCATGGCCTGGTCCACTCCCGTTCTGGCTCAAGACGCGGCCTTCAAAGACCTCGACTCGAACCACTGGGCGTATCAGGCTGTCACGGAGCTTCAAACCAAAGGCATCCTCAAAGGCTACGTAGACGGCTACTTCCGCGGCAAGCGCACCCTGACGCGCTACGAGTTCGCGGTCGCCCTGCAGCGTCTGCTGGCGAATCTGCCCGCTGGTGGCGCGGGCGGCGTCGGCCCGCAAGGCCCGGCTGGCCCGCAGGGAGAACCCGGCCCCGCCGGCCCTCCCGGCCTGACCCCGGAAGAAGTCGCCAATCTGCGCCGCCTGACCGACGAGTTCCGCCAGGAACTAACGTCGCTCGGCGCCAACGTCCGGGATATCAACAACCGGCTCGACGCGCAGGCCCGCCAGATCGCCGACATCACCGACCGTCTGAACCGCATGGTGCAGTTGAGCGGCGACGTGTTCGTCGGTTTCCGCTCCAACCTGTCCCGCAACGCTTTCCTGGACTACAGCGGCGCCACGCAGGGGCCGAGCCGCAGTCTGTTCAGCGGCGTGGATTCGCCCCATGATTTCCACCTGGGCGTCAAGGCGAACATCCCCGGCGGCACCCGCTTCGAGGGCGACATCGTTGAATCCAACTACCTGAGCTACCGCGCGCAGAGCGGCATCGCGCTCGGCGGCCCGTCGTCGGCCAACACCAACGGCAACGCCCAGCAGACCACGCTGTACAAAGCCGCGCTCACGGTTCCGATTGGCGGCCCGGCCAGCGGCGTCGGCCTGACCCTGGGACGCTTCGGCAACCAGGTTACGCCCCTCACCTACTATCGCCCGGACACCGACGCCTACTTCGACCTTCCGATCTACGACGATGGCAACTACGTCCAGGACGGGTTCAAGATTGACGCCAAGTTCGGCAGCGCCAGAACGACCCTGTTCGCGGGCAGCTACAGCGACCTGACGACCAGCAGCGGCGGTCTGTACATCAACCGCCCGCTGATCGGCGCTTCGCTCGGCCCGCGCGCTTTCGGGCCGTTCAAGCCCTTCGGCCTGAACAGCATTAACCAGGGCGCGATCCTGGCGAACCAGAGCGCCGGTATCCACATCGGCGTGCCGCTCTTCACCTATGGCGAAATTGGCGTCACGGCGATTGACTTCAGCGGCGCGAACCAGACCGGCAGCCCGTTCTCCATTGACGGCGGCCCCGCGTTCAACAACGTCGTCGTCTATGGCGTGAACGCCAAAATCACCGCGCTGGGCCGCATCGCGCTGTCGGCGGAAGCCGCCAAGAGCGTGACGCAGGCCGCCTTCGACCGCGCCGATGGCCGCGACAACGAAGACAACAACGCCTACACCGGCACGCTCGGCTACAACAGCGGCCCCGTGACGGCGACGGCGGGCTACCAGTACATTGACCCGCGCTTCGCGGCTCCCGGCTACTGGAACAAACTGGGCAACTGGTACAACCCGACCAACATCTCCGGGCCGTTCGTCCGCGTGGGCTACAAGTTCTCGAACGTGCTTCAGGGCTACCTGGGCGGCGACTACTACAATGGCGCCCGCAACCGCCCCGGCGCGTTCGGTCTCGGAACCGGCTTCACGCAGGGCAGCAACATCGGTCGCGCGACGGCGGGCATCAAGTTCAACCTGAACAAGATGGTCAATTTCAGCGGCGCGTATGAGGGCGTGTTCTACGACCTTTCGGGCGCGGTCACGCCGAGCGGTCTGCGCGCCAAGCCGATCGAGCAGTACATCACGATTGGCGCGGGCCTGAACCTGACGAGCAACACGATCCTGAAACTGGCCTACCAGATCATCAACGTGAACGATAACGGCTCCGCTTTCAGCGGCGGCGGCGTCTCAAACCCGACCTCGAACGCCAACGTGTTCACCACGCAGGTGGCAGTTCACTTCTAAGAACGACCAAGTCGGCCTTTCTCCATGCGGCGGAAGGCCGACCCAAACCGGGCCGAGCGCATTTTGCGGTTCGGCCTGCTCGTAATCTCGAAACCTCGTCGCTCCCTGCGGGCGGCGAGGTTTTTTCATGTCGGCGGAAAAGGGCGCGGAACGGTTGCAATTTCCGTGCATTTGCGTTACAATAGGGAAGAGCTATGCCTGTTCGTCACGGATGACGGGCCGGGCTTCCCGCCGGATGGCTTGACTCCCGCAATGCTGGCGTCGGCCTGAACTTGGTGCAGTGGCTGACCGCGCGCGAACTGTGCGGACGCCTGGAGTTTCACACGGATCAAGGCGCGCAGGCGCGGACCTGTTTCCCCTATGTTGCGCCCCCGGAATCGGTTTCGCCAACAACGGCAGAAATGCCAGCAAGACGCGAGGCCGGTTCGTCCGCTCCCGATTTATCTTTAACCGGCGCGTTTTCCTCGATGAAGACCGCCCCACAATAACAAAACGACCACCAAATGCGGGAAGGAAAAGGACATGACAGCCGAGACGGTGACACCGCAGCGGGCGTTGATTTGCGAAGACGAGGGCGTTCACGTCATGGCGCTTCGCAAAGCGCTCGTGCGCGCCGGGTATCAGGTCGTCGGGGAAGCCGTCGAGGGTCGCGCCGCGATTGATCTGGCCCGCGAACTCAAGCCGGACCTGATTCTGATGGACATTAACATGCCGGGCGAATTATCGGGCATTGACGCGACGCGCGAGATTCTGGCGCAGCAGCAGGTTCCGATCATCATGCTGACGGCCTATTGCGACGACTCATATGTGGATGCCGCGCTGGACGCGGGGGCGTGCGCGTATCTGGTCAAGCCGATTACGAGCGACCAACTACTGCCCGCGATCAAGCTGGCGACCTCGCGTTTCCACGCCCTGCAAACCGCCCTGCATGAAGCGACGGATTTGAAGGACGCGCTGGAAACGCGCAAGATGGTCGAGCGGGCGAAGGGCATTCTGATGGAGCGGCGTAATCTGGTCGAGAGCGAGGCGTTTCGGGCGATCCAGAAGATGAGCCGGGACAAATGCCAGACGATGAAGCAGACGGCCCTCGACATCATCAAGGCGAGCGAGA
>JBBRNU010000375.1:0-5107 GCA_038230115.1 Chthonomonadales bacterium
CAAAAATACGCACACGCTTGGGAAAAACCTGCAACAACCTTGTTCGGGCGGCGTCATACAGGGCGAAACAGAGTTTCTGCGGGCGCGAGCCGTTCTACTTCCCGTTTGCCGGGTATGCGCGGCTTTCGGAATGAGTTCGGAACGAGTTTGAAATGAAGACGAAAACGCGCCGGAAGCGTAACATTTGGTTCGGCGCGCAAGATAGAAAGCCGTTTGCCGACAGGATTTGTGGCTGGCTGTGTATTGGAAGTGCAAAGGAGGGGCTAGATGCCCGCCGATTTCGGTTTTGAGTTCGATGACAACCAGGCATTTGCGCCCGAACCCGGCGAAGACGACGCGATCTGGGAACTGCTGTCGCTTTACATGGACGGCGAGACGAACGCGGCCCAAACCGCGCAGGTCGAAGCCCTCCTGAAAACCGACGCGGGCTGCGCGGAAAAACTGACGTTCCTGCGCCAGACCGGGGATACAGTTCGCGCGTTCATGGAAACCACGGAAGTCGAGCCGCCCGCGTTTCTGCGCGACGCGATTTTCGCCGCCACCACGCAGCGTCCCACGCTGGCCCGCCGACTTGTTGCGCTGTGGGAAACGGCGCGAGCGGGAGCGGCGTTCCCTGCGATGCGCTACGCGCTCCCGGCGGGCGCGGGCCTTGCCGCTGCGCTTGCCCTGGTCGCGCTCTGGCCGCGCCTGCACGCCCCGACTTTGAGCGCTCCCGTGATGGCGCGCTCCAATGTTCAACCGGATCGGATAGCCGCGACTGTCAAACCGCAGGCGCCTTCCGTTGCGAGGAAAACGCAAAGCGCGCCGCAGATAGCCGCGCTGCCCGGATTGCCCTCGCTGTGGCCCAGCAGGAGCGCGCTGGAAGCGCTGGCCGCGCCCAATAAAACCGAAGCCGCTTCCGCTTTCGCCGCGCGCTCGAATGCGAAGCGCGTCCCGGAGAACCTGGACGCCGCGCGCGACGCCAAAACCGAACTGGCCGCGATAACGACGCCGCGCCGGGGGACGCCGACGATCCGCCTGAGCGCCAATACGTCAACGCCGCGCCTGCACCCGCGGACGCAGACGCCCGCGCCGCTCGATAGCGACGAGGCGCGACCGGACTACGTGGCGCAGCCGATGATGGACGACAAGAACCAGCGGCCCGTTCGCATGGCGCTGGCCTCCGACTCCACCTCGGGCGCGAACGGCGGCGGACTGGGCGGCGCGAATTTCAGCGCGAGCGACTCGGAGACTGCCGCCCTGACCGCAAATGGCGACAAGACGCTGACAACGAGCCTGCGAAACGCCGATAATTCCAATCCGATTGGCAGCACGACCTCGATCAAATCGGCCCGGCTCGCCCGCATTCGCCAGTTGGCCCTGCTGCAAACGCCCGACTCGCACGCGATGCAGACCAACGCCGATTTCCGGCGCGAACAGAGCGCCGAGGCGCTGGGCTATGACCGCGACGTTGTGCAGAGCATCCACCGGCGGCAGGCTTCGGTATCGCTCTTCGGCAGCCGGTTTTAGCCCGAGGGATAGGTTCGATTTTTCAGCGGGCCGTTTCGACCGTGTTCTTTGACGAGATTTTATTTTAACGGGAACGGTTTGCCCCCAGGCGCGAAGCGGGGTTGATGGAGCGATTTGCAATTATGGCAAGCGTCTGCTGCGGAAAATCGAACCGGCGGGAAGACCGAATTTGTTCCGCCCGGAACGGCAGGACGCTTTCAGCGGCATCCCAAATCGAGCGCGCATTATCCGGCTTGGCGTGTCTCGATGGCGTTGTGCGGCAGAACGGCGTGAACGCCCTGAACGCCGTTGACGATCTGCGTGACGCGCAAATCCACGACCAGGCTTGCCAGCGCGAGGGCGTCGGCGCGGGGCAGGGCGTGGCGTTCGCTCATCAGGTCGAGCATGGCGTCCAGAGCCTTGTAAGCCGCTTGATTCAAATCTTCATCCAGGCCGAATGTCAGCCAGCCCTCGGTCGTGCGGGCGCGGGGCGTCTTCAACGCGAGGTCGGGGCGCAGGGCGAAGGTCAGTTCCACGCGCTCCATCGGGCATTCGATGGCGGTTCCGCTCGATTCGCCGTCGCCCTGCGTTCCGTGTCCGTCGCCGACCGAAAACAGGCCGCCCGCAACGGCGATGGGCAGGTACAGCGTCGTTCCCGCGGTCAATTCTTTGCAGTCCAGGTTGCCGCCGGTTGCGCGCGGCGGGGCGGTGGAATGGATTCCCGGCGTGTCGGGCGGCATTCCCAGAACCCCCATGAAGGGCCGCAGACGAACCGTATGCCCGTGCTGATTTGTCGCGACGCCCCGGCCCGCGTGAACTTCCCAGCGGTGATGGACGCCCGGTTTGTCGGCCAGGTTCAGGGCGCGATTGAAAGGACTGTCCCAACCGCCTGCCGCCGTCCAGCCCCACGTTCCCGGCACGATGTCGCCGATCTGCACTTCCAGCGTCATGCCGGGTTCGGCCCCGCGAATGGCAATTGGCCCGCACAGCGCGTGTCCGGCGTCCGTTTCAGGGTGGCGGGGCGCGAACTTGCGTTTCCGGTTCGCCTCCTCGTTGTCCCACGGATTTCCCTCGCCCTCCCAGGGGCCGATGCCCCAGCCCGCGTCCAGCGTTCTGTAAACGACCGTGTCTCCCGACTCGATGGTCAGGACGGGCGCGAAGTCGCGCGAAAAAGTTCCGTGCAGCGTGCGGCGTTCCGGTACGATGGCGTGGCTTGTCAAGGCGTTTCTCCTCGTGACTGGCTTCCTAACGGACAGGATGCGGCGGCGGTCTGCCTGCGCGCGGCGGGGGACTGCCGATGAAAATCTTTACCTCTCAATGGCGCAAAGCGCGGCCCATTTCCTGCCTGTCCGCAAAAGCGAACCGCGACCGCGCGGAACAGGGGGCGTCGAATGAGAAAACGACCCCGAAAAGCAACGAGAGGCGGCTGCGATCTTCGGCGGCGCGATCCGTCGCGGTCGTCCTGCCGCTCGCCTGCGCGCCGTCTTGCTTTTCTTCTGCGGTCCGCGCGCAGACGACCCCGCCCGCTTTGCCTGCAGCGCCCGCTTCGCAGTCTTCCCCTGCGGGGGATGCGCTGGGGATGCCGGGAACCGCGCACTATGTGGACCCGCTCGCTCCGCGCCCCCGACTCGCGCAGGACTTGCCCGCGCTCACCCTCGCTCTGGGGCAGTCCACGCGCCTTTCCTTTCTCTACAATCTGACGCCCGGCGCGGCTTCCCGCCTGGATGTCGCCACGTATGGCATGGGGCTGGAATCGCGGTTCGGGGCGGGCGGGCTGTCGCGCTACAGCGGTCTGGCCTACTTCGCCAACGCCACGCCCGGCAGTCTGCGCCCGACCGCGCAGGCGCTCATTTCCGCCTCCCCCAACGCCGCCAAACTGGAAACCGGCCTCGACCACCTCCTCTTGCAAAACGTCGCGCTGCAATCCGGCAGGTTCGGCGTGCGTCTCGGCTTTCAGGACGTGGGCGAAAAATTCAGCGGGTTTTCGACCCTGCGGCTGGCGGGCGGAAGCGACAAAGCCCAACTGGAGCAATTGACTGCCCTCGAAGGCGAGCGCGGCGTGAAGCGGCTCGGCTTCGGCCTGGGCTACGGCGGCGGGGCGAAAAGCGCGTCGGGCTTGAACTTGGATTGGAACCAGATTCAAGACGGCAAAGGCGCGATCACGCAAATTGCGACCGGGCTGGACACGTCGGCCCTGCATTTTCGCTATGCCGCGCGCGACGTCAGTGAAACGTTCGCTCGCTTCAGCGGCCTGCGCGATGCCGACAAAGCCCAATGGCAACGCGAAAAGGGCATGCGCGCCAGCGATCTGAGTTTCGGGCTGCGCTTCCAGCCCGCCTCGAAAACCAACCTCAAAAACAGTCCTGGCAGCGGCCTGGATTTCGCCTCGCAGACGTTTGGCGACAAGGACGGCAGCCTGCGCCGCGACGCCTGGAGCCTGAACGCGGGCGGCGTCGAGTTCGCCCTGACCCGCCGCCAAACCGACAGCGCGTTCAAACGCATCGGCGATCTGGCCGATGCCGATAAGACCGCGCTCGCCCTCGACATTCGGCGGCAGTTCGACCCGGACGCCAAGTCCGAGCAGATTACGCCCGCCGAGCGTGAGCAGGCAGTGCGCGAAAGCGGCCTGACGCGAAACGCCGAGCGCGCGAAAATCGGGCTGGGCAAAACCGGCGCGCTGGCCTACAGCGCCTTGAGTTTGGGCAGCGCGGACGGGGGCAAGGACAAACCGGCGATTGCGAATGGCGTGCGCCGCGAAACGCTGGCCTATCATGCCGGGGCTTTGGAATTCACGTTTCTGCGCCAGTCCATCGCCGACTCGTTTACCCGGCTGACCGACCTTTCCGACATCGAGCGGGCGCAGTTCGGCAACGAGCATGGCTTGCAGCGCCAGCAGGTCGGCTTGAACTGGCAGATCGGGAAGAAGGCCCGCCTGCGCTTCAGCCGCCTCGCCGTCGGACAGACCGGCGACGCGCTCGAAAACGCCCTGAAGGCCGCGCAAAAAGACAATCAGGACGGAACGAAAGCCCTGACCGCCGCCCGTCTGCTTGCCAGCGCGATGCGCCGAGAAAGCGTGGCGCTGGAAGCGCGCGGCGTCAGCATCGTCAGCAATTCGGCCCGGACGGACAAAACGTTCGACCGCGCCGCCGACCTCGCCCTGCCCGAAGCCGACCGCCATCAAATCGAGGCCGAGCGCGGCTTCGACCGGCACGATCTGACCGCGCATCTGGACTTGATTCATGGCCTGACGCTCGATAGTTTCGACTACAACGCCCGCGACGCGGCGGACAAACTGGGCCACGACATCGCCAAGCGCAAGGTGGAGTTCGCCCCGAACGCGCATTCGAAATTTGCTTACGCCGCCGACAGCGACCTGACAACAACGGACAACAAGGCGACCGGAACCGCGCACAGTCTGCTGGCGCTGAACCAGGAATTCGGCGGCGGCTTCCTGCTGAACCTTCTCAGCGACCAGTCGTCCATATGGGATAAGAGCGTAGCGGCCAGTCAGATCAAAACCGACACCATTGCGTTCGACGCTCCGAAAAAAGCGGGCGGCCTGCGGTATCAGTCGCGGCGTTTGAACTTGCAGAACGGCGGATACGAGTACGCCACGAAC
>JBBRNU010000376.1:0-5087 GCA_038230115.1 Chthonomonadales bacterium
ACTTGATTTCGCTCAAGACCTCGCGCCCGTCCATGAGCGGCATGTTCAAGTCGAGCAGGATCAAATCGGGGCGCGGAACGTTGGCGAAATCGCCTTCATGCCGCAAAAAAGCCAGCGCCTGCTCGCCGTTTTCGACCGCATACAGGAGCGGGGCGAGCGCGCCGCGCCGGAACGCCTGCCGGGTCAATTGCACGTCGGCGGGATTGTCTTCGACGAGCAGGATATTGGGCGGGCGGCTGGTTTCGGGCAGAGTCATCATGCGCTCGCCTCCTGAAATGTGAACGCCGGGAACGACCCCAGGGACGGGCTGTCGTCGGCGAGGAGAGTAAAGAAAAACGTGGTTCCCTCGCCGGGCGTGGATTCGATCCAGATGCGCCCGCCATGCCGCTCGACGACGCGCTTGCAGACGGCCAGCCCAATGCCGGTTCCCGAATATTTCTGCTTGCTGTGCAGGCGCTGAAAGAGAACGAAAATGCGCTCGGCGTGCTTGCTGGAAATGCCGATGCCGTTGTCGCGCACGGCGAACGTCCATTCACTGCCGTTTCGCGTGGCGGATAGGTGAATGCGCGGCGGGCGGTCAGCGCGGAATTTGATGGCGTTGCTGAGGAGATTTTGCAGGAGAAGGTGCATTTGGGTCGCGTCGGCCAGGACGGTCGGCAGGGCGTCGTAGGTGACAACGGTCTGCGTTTCGGCGATTACGAACTGCAAATCCATCAGCGTGGCCGCGAGGATGGCTTCGCTGAATGTGGGGCGCAGCGCGGCCTGACGGCTGCCGACGCGCGAATAGGCCAGCAAATCGTTGATGAGCGCCTTCATGCGAAGCGCGCCCTCGACCGCGTAAGTGATGAATTCGCGGCCCTCGTCGTCCAGCCGGTCGGCATAGTCGAGTTGAAGAAGTTCCACATAACTGGCGATCATGCGAAGCGGCTCTTGCAAATCGTGCGAGGCGACATACGCGAACTGTTCCAGATCGGTGTTGGAGCGGGCGAGTTCACGGTTGGCCGCCTGAAGCGCCTGCTCGGCCTGCGTGCGCTCGGTGACGTCGGCGCAGGTTCCGACCCAGACGCGCACCAGACCGGCAGCGTCGAAAACTGGGATGCCGCGCGCCGCCATGCAGCGATAATCGCCCGAATAGTGGCGCAGGCGATATTCCACCTCATACAGACGCTGCGTTGCGGCGCTGGCCCAAACCGCCTGAACCGTCGGCAGGTCGTCGGGATGCAGGGCGTTCAGCCAGCCGAACCCGGAACTTTCGGCTGCCGTCTGGCCGGTAAATTCGTCCCAGGTCGGAATCGGCTCGATGGCTCTCCCCTCCGGGTCGGTGACCCAGACGATTTGCGCCGACGCGCTCACGAGCGAGCGATACCGGGCCTCGCTTTCGCGCAGAGCGTCGAGCGCGCCCGCCAGTTCCGTAATGAGCGTCTGCCGCGCCTCGAACGCGGTCGCGTTGCTGATCACGGCGGCGATCAGCCCGGCCATCAACTGCAAAACGTCGGCGTCCCGCGCCTCGAATTGTTTGGGCGTCGGCCTGCTGACTTTCAGGACGCCGACAATTTGCTGCGCGTGATACATCGGCACGACCAGCATCGCGCGGATGCCCACTTTCCGGCAAACCTCGGCGTTGACGCGCGGGTCGGTCGCCGTGTCGTCGCAGCGCAGAATTTCGCCCGCCCGGACGCACATTCCCGACAGGCTGGTCGCGCTGGCAAGCCGCAGGCCGACAAAAGGCGATAAGGTTCCGCTGGCGGCGCGATAGACCATGTCGTCACCCTCCAGAATTTCGATCACGGCTCCACTCGCCCGCGTCAGCGTCTGCGTGCGCTCGCAAATCAGCGTCAGAACGCCCTGCAAATCCAGCCCCGCCGTCGCGACATCCTGCTGCGTGGCGATAATCGCAGCCATGCGCTCGGTTTGCTGACGCGCGTCTTCGGCGAATCGGGTGCGCTCGGCGATCTCTTCGAGCAGCACGTCATTGGCCCAGGCTAATTGCGCCGTTCGCTCCTGCACGCGCGCTTCCAGCGTGTCGTGCGCCGTTTGCAGGTCGGCCTGAACGCGCTTGTTATCGTCCACGTCCGTGCAGGTTCCCACCCACTGCACGATGCCGCCCTGCGCGTCGTGGCGCGGCAAGGCGCGGCCCAGATGCCAGCGAAACGCGCCGTCCGAAGCGCGCCGCAGGCGATACTCGATCTCATACGGCTGGCCGGTCGTCAGCGAATGCGTCCAGACGTCAATGCAGCGCGAAAGATCGTCCGGGTGCATGATCGCCCCCCAGCCCCAATCGCAGGCCTGCGCGAAGGTCAAGCCGGTGTACTCGTAAAAACGCTGATTGTAGTAATCCAACCCGCCGTCGGGCCGGGCCGTCCAAACAAGTTGAGGAAGGTTGTCGGCGAGGAAGCGAAATTGCGCCGCGCCTTCCTCTAATCCGACGCCAGGGGAGGGATCAAGGTCAGCAGGCGGCAAAAATAGAGCGGCTGCGGCGTCGGGGGCAAAGTCGGCGCGCGGGCGGGCAATACTGTCGTTCATAAAAGATTATCCTGTGCCTGACGCCGTGACGTTTTTCGCGCCGCCTGCAGACGCCGGACGGTTTGCATCGGTCTTAAGAAAAGAATTGCGTTCTTAATTATCGGCATTTCGTCTGGCAATTTGTATCCATGGCGGTGAAAAAATTGACGCAAAAAAGCCTGCGCGCAACATTGCTGTCAGCGCGCAGGCAATCTCTTTTGTGAAAGGAACCGAGTGGAGCCGAAAAGTTAAACCGTCGCCGACGCGCTGAGGGTCGTCGCATTCAGGGCGAGCGGCGCGGTCTGCGCGATCAGCGGGAAAATCTTCTGCGCGGCTTCTTTTTCCTCGCTCTGAATCTGCGCGGCGAGCGCGGCGGTTTCCTGGTCGCCCAAAGCCTGCGCGTAAGCCTTCAGCGACTCGTACATCCCGACTTCGAGGTTTTCGGTCGCATACGCCTTGATCAAGTCCTGCGTCGTCTTATCGTACTCGTCATGCGAGGCGTGCATCAGGCCCGACACTTTGCCCATGAGCGAGTTCAGGAAGCCCTTGCCCCCGGACGTGCCGGAACCGAGCGCCGTGAGCCGCGCTTCCAGCCGGGCGGCTTGGCTCTGCGTGACGGTCAGATGCTCCTGAAAGACCGCTTTGACGGCGGCGTTGTTGATCTCGCCGATAAATTCTTCCAGCACGGGAATGATGCCGACTTCGGCGGCCTGCGCGTCCTGAATGTAGCGAATCAGGCGCTCCTGCGGATTCTCAGCCATGATGATGCTCCTCCTCACTGTATTGCGACAAGTTATTTGTCGGGGTTAAATCGTTGCGGCGCGTGTTTTACGCCGCTGCGAAAAGGACGCGGGCGCGCTTTTTATTGTTCCCCCGATAACGGTTGGCTTCGTTCTCCCGCTCCGGCGCGCAGATGGGAGTAGAATTCAGACGCGCCTCGCTTGCGCGGGGAAACCGGATATGCTATACTGCCGCACAACGCGCAGTAAGCGCGCCGCACAACGCGCAGTAAGCGCGCCGCACAACGCGCAGTAAGCGCGCCGCGTGAGGCGAGACCGAACCTTCGCCCTGCGACCAAAATTTCGAGATAAGCGAGGCCAGCAGCGATTATGGCGGCACTACCAGAAGCGGACCGGATTGCAGAAATCGAGCGGAAATTCACCGACCTGTTCGGCGGGCCGCCCGCCCTTGTGGTACGCGCGCCGGGGCGTGTCAACCTCATCGGCGAGCATACCGACTACAACGACGGCTTCGTTTTTCCCGCCGCGATTGACCGGGACGTGCTGATCGCGGCCAGCCCGCGCCCGGATCGCCAGATTCGCGCGTTCGCCCTGAACTTCAACCAGTCCTCGACCTTCACGCTCGACAACGTACAGCCTGCGACCGAGAGCCGCGAGCGATGGAGCAACTACCTGCGCGCGATGGCCTGGGTCTTTCAGCAGGAGGGACTGACGATGGCGGGACTGAACTGCGCGGTCGTGGGGGACGTGCCGCTGGGGTCGGGACTGTCATCGTCGGCAGCGATGCTCGTGGCGGGCGGGCTGGCCTTCGCGACCGCGACCGAACAGCCGCTCGATCCGCTACGCCTGGCGCTTCTCGCGCAGAAGGCCGAGCGCGGTTTCGTCGGCGTCAACGTCGGCATCATGGATCAATTCATTTCCGCCCTGGGGCAGAAAGACCACGCCCTGCTGATTGACACGCGCTCCTTGACCTACGAGGCGGTTCCCCTGCCCAAAACCGGCGTTTCGATTGTCATCGCCGACACCAACAAAAAACGCGGACTCGTCGATTCGGAATACAACAAACGGCGGGCCGAATGCGAGCAGGCCGTCGTTCTGCTCCAGCGCTTTCTGCCCGACATCAAAGCCCTGCGCGATGTCAGCGAAAACGACTTCGCGCGCTACGAGGCCGAACTGCCGGACGTGATTCGCCGCCGCGCCCGCCACGTCATCACGGAAGACGCGCGCACCCTTGCGAGCGTGACCGCGCTGAAAGCGGGCGACATGGCGCGCTTCGGGCAGCTCATGAATGCCTCGCACGAGAGCCTGAAGAACGATTTTGAGGTGAGCAGCAAAGAGTCGGACATTCTGGTGGACGCCGCGCGCAGCATTCCGGGCGTGTATGGCGCGCGGCAGACCGGGGGCGGGTTCGGCGGCTGCATCGTGGCGATGGTCGCCGACGAGTCAGTTCCGATTTTCGAGCGTGACGTTCCGGGCAAGTACAAGCAGGCGTCCGGTCTCAACACGACTATCTACGTAACGACGGCCTCGCAGGGAGCCGAGCGCGTAAAATAGCGCCCGCAAAAGTCGCTGCCTGACGCGCGGGGTTGAGATGCGGGAACGGGGAGAACGGGAATAAATCCCCGTTCTGAAACGCTAGCCCGCCTGCGCGGGCTAAAGACGCGCTCCGATTAAAGATACGTTTTGCCTTATATGCTTATGCAATCTGAAACCGTTTTGTAGCAGCGGCATTGCAGGCCACGCAGGTGGTCTGTGCATTTCAGAACGGGGATTTATTCCCGTTCCGCCCCTGACAACACGACTGCAAAACCAGGCTTTCCAACCATCTATTATGCCGCATTTCGA
>JBBRNU010000377.1:0-5079 GCA_038230115.1 Chthonomonadales bacterium
ATCGGGCCATTGCGCCGCCCCATGTCGCGCTCGCTGGTTCGCATGGTGGCAAACCGCGCCGATTACATCACCGTGCGCGACCCGCAATCGGCCCGCCTGCTCGCGACGCTGGGCGTCACGCGCCCGACGATTGAGGTGACCGCCGACCCCGCGTTTGCGCTCGCGCCCGCCGCGCCCGACATCGTGGACGCCTTGATTCGGCAGGAGGGTCTGCCGACCGACGCGCCGCTGCTGGGCGTCGCCCTGCGGCCCTGGGGCAGCGCGACCGACGCCGAGGCGGCCATCGAAGCCCACGCCCGCCTGCTCGCCGAACTGCGCCGTCAGTGCGGCCTGCCCCTGGTTCTCCTGCCGATGCACCATCCCGACGACGCGGAACTCGCCGCGCTCGTGCATCAGCATCCGGCCTGCCCGCACAGCGACGTTTTTGTCGTGCGCGGCGAATACGCCCCGGACGCCCTGCTGGGCCTGGTCGGGCGAATGCAAACAATGGTCGCGATGCGCCTGCACTCGCTGATTTTCGCCGTGCGCGCCCTGGTTCCGCCCTTCGCGCTTTCCTACGACCCGAAAGTGGAAAACCTGATGCACGGTCTGGGTCTGGACGACTCGCTGGAACACTGGCGTGGCTTCGACCCGGAGGCGGTCGCCGGGCGCGTGGCCGGTCTGCTGGCGCAGCGCGAGACCCGCGTGGCGCGCTTGCAGGCGCAGGTCGCCGACCTGGAATCGCGCGCCCTTCGCAACGCCGACTGCGCGCTGGACGTTTTCGACCGCCGCGCCCGTCTGCGCGACCTGCTTTCCGTCGCAAAATAGGCATTCCCACGCCGCAAAATTTGTGGTATAATGCCGCAATGCTCTGCGCGGCGCGTTTCGCCGCCGCTCCTTCCTCGAAACGAACGGGAAGAGGAACGCAGAGTCAGAATGCCCCCCGCTTGCTGCGATTTCCGGCTTTCCCGCGCGACGCCCCTGCCGCGCCTGAAATCCGCCGGACTGACGCCAGGGTTTGCGCCGATTCGGGCCGCGAACCGGGCGCTAGGTGGACTATGCTGAAATCCTACCAACGTCGGGCTTTTCTTCTTCTGGCGCTCACCGCTCTGGAGCCTGCCTCCGCTCCGGCCCGCGCCGCCGACCCGCCGGAATCCCTCTGGGATATTCTCTCGCACGCCGACGCCGTCGCCGCGCCCACGCTTATCGGGGGGCTGCCCGCGCCCGTGACGGAGCCGCTTCGCCCGCGCCGCCTGGCGCTTGGCCCGGTTCCCGGCTTCACGCTTCCCGCCTCGCAGCGCGCCACGACGCAGGCCGAAAAAGATTCCATCTTCGCCAAACATAAGCGCGGCGGTCTCTTCGGCTCGGTCGGAACCTGGTTCGACCGCCTGCAAACCTCGACCGGAACCAAAATCAAGGCGACCGGACACCACACGCTTTCGCTCCGCATGGAAAATATTTCCGGCAACTCCGATTCTTATCGCGACGAGCAGTATTTCGGGCGCGGCTCCAACGGCGTCTATAACGATACCGACTTGACCGTAGACGCGCAGGTGCTCAAATATTTCCACTACACGACCCGCGTCAGCAACAGCCTGTTCAATAACCCCAACGACAACCGCGTCAAATTGGATTACAACACCAAAAAGATGCGTTTCGAGTGGGGCGACATCAATGCGGGGTTCCAGGGCAACTCGCTCATAGATTTCAACCGCTACCTCAAGGGCGTCGCGATGACCAATACCTGGTCGTCGCAGTTGAAAACATCGCTCCTCTTTTCCCAAACCAAAGCCGAAACCCGCACGATCACGATCCCCGGCAATGGCTCGTCCGGCCCCTATTACGTCTATGCCGGGCAAATCGTCGAGGGCAGCGAGCGCGTTCGCGTGGACAACCGCGATCTGGTGAAGGGCGCGGACCGCGATTATACGCTCGACCCGTACACGGGCGAACTGCGCTTTACCAAAGGCAATGTCGTCCTCCCGTCCTCGACCATCGCCGTGACGTTCGAGACGCTCGGTTACAATCAGTCGCAGGGCAGCATTTACGGCTTCCGCACCGACCTGACGCCGCGCGGCGGCGCGCACTTCGGCCTAACCTACGTGATGCAGACGGCGCAGGGGACGCGCGGGCCGCAGACGCGCACCGACGAGTTCGGCGGCTACGAAACGCCCGGCTCGGCCTATGTGCTGAACGCGCCGATTGACCTGAGCAAGCCGCTCATCGTCACGCTCGACGGCGTGCCTTTGTCGCAGGGCCACGATTATATCGTGGACGCCACCCTGCTCAACCAGATTCGCATCGTGCAGGGCGTGCCGCGCTCCACGCACGTGCGCATCCAGTATTTCCCGCTCGACACCAACCCGACGCCCGGCAACCGCAGCGTTCTCGGCCTGGACAGCCGTCTTTCCCTGGGCGCGCTCGGCTCGATCAGTCTGGAAAGCGCCCTGTCGGGCCTGAGCATCGGCGGCGGCAGCGTGGGCGGGCAGGCCTGGCAGATTCGCACCGACCTGAATCCGCTCCGCAACCTGCATACCAACCTCACGCTGCGCGACGTGAACCCGACTTTCTCCTCGATCCAGAGTCCGGGCTTCAACCGCAACGAAAAGGCCGTTGAGTTCAACTCCGATTACAGCCCGTTTCGCACGCTGCGCTTCAACCTGAACTGGCAGAAGGCCAAGCGGCCCTCTTACATCGGCGGGGCGACGCAGTTCGCGGTCGCCACGAACGGCAACGACGATTACGACCAGTACACCCTCGGCGCGACCTATAATTTCGCCCGCAACGCCACGCTGAACCTCTCGCGCAACAGCCTGGGAACGAAATACGTCACGGGCGGGCAAAGCGCGAACCTGAGCGACGCCGTTTCGCTGAACTACTCGCTGCGCGCCCTGAGCTTCGACCTTGGCGTCAGTCATAACAAGAGCAATGCCAACCAGATTTACACGACCAGTCTGACCGGCGTGGACCCGACGACGCAAAGCTACATCTCGAACTCGGCGACCCTGAGCAAGCACGCCGGGGTGCAGTGGCAGGCCGTGCGCTGGCTCAACCTCTCCGGCACGATTTCCGACAACGACATTCGCACGGTGGGAACCGGCAGTTACACGCGGGCGAATGCGCGCGATACGCAGGTTGCGGCGCGCTTCAGCCTGATCCGCAACCTGCGAATGACGTACTCGCACGAGCTTTCCGATACCGGCAACCTGTCGAACAACTTTACCAACGGAACCACGACGACCGCGACCACCGCCACGCCTCCCGCCACAGGCGTCACGACCGGAACGACAACGGGAACAACCGCAGCCGGAACCACGGCGGGCGGGACGACAACCGGCGCGGGAACGACGGGCGGAATTCTCTCGAACTCGCGCGCCGCTTTAAGCCGCTATCTCGTGACCCGCGACATTCTGGGCGGCGGGGCGGCGGCATTGACGGCGGGCAATACGATTTCGAGCGCGGGCAGCCTGCTGGGGGGCGGGGGCAACAACGCCAATCTGGGCGGCTATGGCAACTACAGCGGCTTTTATGGCGGGTCGAGCGGCAGCGGGTATGGCCTGAGCAGCATCGCGGGCAAAAGCGCGTCGGACCGCCTGTCGCTGGAATACCAGCCGCGCCAGAACATGACCATCGGGCTTCAGTTCGATACTGCCACGAGCGTGGGGGACTATCAATACAACAGCAATCGCAACAACGCCCTGCTCAATTTCAGCTGGCAGGCGTCGGAGCGAATGCAGATGAACCTGTCGTATGGGGTGCAGCGCGTCGCGTACAACGGAACCATCGGCGGCTCCAACAGCAACACGATCCAGTTTTACATGCAGGGGCATCCGTTCGGGGGTCGGCTCGGCACGCAGTTGAGCTGGCAGAGCCTGAAAACGGGCAGCAACCTCAACTTCAATTCCACGACCGCCGCCACGACGGGAACTACGACGCTCGGCGCGACGGGTTTGAATGGCTCGACGACCACGACGCTGACCGATACCGGCACAAACCTGACCTCGCTGGGCCTTCGGCTGGATTACCCGATTACGAGCCGCTACTCCGTTTTTATTGACACGGTGAATTCCGACTCATCCGGCGTTTTCGGCAGCACGGAAAGCAATCTGCGCTTCGGCCTGGACTACTCGCTCACGCAGGCGCTGAAGTTTTCGCTGGGCTGGCAGATTTTCAGCCGGACCAACAAGGACGCGGAAAACGCCAAGTACGATTACAAGGCCAGTTCCCTGCTGGCGGAGTTCGGTCTGCACTTTTAAGCGCCAATGCAAAAGTAATCAGGCATTTTGCTTGCGGTTCGACCTGACGGCGCTGTCAAAAATGCCGCCTTACTTTTGCACGATTACTCAGGCATCGCCCGCCTCGACGCGCCCGCCAATCCACAAAAGGCGCGTCGAATCCTGGCAGGGCTTTTTCAGCGCCAGCATCGGCGCATTTCAAACACGCAAAATACGACTACGCGCCTTGTCCCGCGCGTTCCCTGACCGGGGAGCGTTACCAGGGACAGGGCGCGTAGTCTTTGAGGAACCGTCCGAAATAAGGCTCCTCGTCGCTTTCGATGCCGCGCGCGATGGGATGATAAATGCGCGCCATGCCGTCCAGAATATCCAAGGGCGGATAAAAGCCGCCCTCCTGCCGCCGGGTTCGCTTGGGCGCGGGGTTCTCGTCCGTGACCCAGCCGGTATCCACGCTGTTCATGTAGATGCCGTCGCGGGCGTAATCGTCGCCCGACGTGCGCGTCATCATGTTCAGGGCCGCTTTCGCCATGTTGGTATGCGGGTGAAACACGGTTTTGTGACGCGAAAACTGCCCTTCCATCGCCGACACGTTCACGATGAAGCGGCGGGCGAACGGGGCGCGCGTCATCAGGGGCTTCAGGCGGCTGTTCAGCAGGAAGGGCGCGACCGAATTCACTAATTGCACTTCCAGCATTTCCGGGGCGCTTACCTCGTCGAGCCGCAGCAGCCAGCTGTTGACCGTCCGCGAGTCCACGCGCTCCTCGTTGTCCTCGTAAGCGTCGGCGGGCAGAATGTCCTGTCCTGGCGAACCTGCGCCGGACGAGAGGGACAGCGCGCCGGGCAGCAGGGCCGCGCTGTCGGTAAT
>JBBRNU010000378.1:0-5069 GCA_038230115.1 Chthonomonadales bacterium
GCTACCGGGAGAAAAACGCGCCCAAATCGGAAGGAACGACCTGACGCGCCGGGGCGTTATCGAACATTTGACAGTTTTCACGGTGAAGGTTGAAGTTTGGAAGGGAACAAGGAGAACGGAAATGCGAACCGCATCCGACCTGCGAATCTTCACGGGCAACGCCAACCCGGAACTCGCCGTCAAAATCGCCCAGGAGATTGGCGCTCCGCTCGGCGAAATCAGCGTGAAAAAGTTCTCCGACGGCGAAATTTTCGTCAAGATCGAGGAGAGCGCGCGGGGGCAGGACATCTTCATCGTGCAGCCAACCGGAGCGCCCGTCAACGACAATTTGATGGAAGTCCTCATCATGATTGACGCTTTTCGGCGGGCGTCGGCGCAGCGCATCACCGTCGTGCTGCCCTATTACGGTTATGCGCGGCAGGACAAAAAGGTAAAGCCGCGCGAACCCGTGACCGCTCGGCTGGTCGCCAACCTGATTACCCAGGCGGGCGCGAGCCGCGTTCTCTGCCTCGACCTTCACGCCGGACAAATTCAGGGCTTCTTCGACCTGCCCGTAGATCATCTGTACGCCGGGCCGCTGATCGCCGATTACTTGATTACCGAGGGGTTGTATGACGGGAATACGGTCGTGGTATCGCCGGATGTGGGCGGCGTGGCGCGGGCGCGGGCGATGGCCGAGCAGCTGAAATCGCCGATTGCCATCATCGCCAAGCGCCGCCCGGAACCCAATCAAGTCGAGATTATGGAGATCATCGGCGACGTGTCCGGCAAAGTCTGCATCATGATTGACGACATGATTGATACCGGCGGCAGCATCGTGAAGGGGGCCGAGGCGCTGATGGAGCGCGGCGCGCTGGCCGTTCACGCCTGCTGCACGCACGCAATTTTGTCCGGGCAGGCGATTGACTGCATCAACCGCTCGCCCCTGCGCTCGCTCGTCGTGACGGACACCCTGCCGCTGACAGAAGAAAAGCGGTCGAGCAAGATCAAGGTGCTGTCGGTCGCGCCCCTGCTCGCCGACGCGATTCTGCGAATTCACGAGGACAATTCGGTCAGCGAACTGTTCCGCCACTACGCCGACCATTAAAACATCTGACAAAGTCCAACTTGCTGCGAGCGCCTGCTTGCCTGAAAGAGGGGACAGAGGGCGATGGAATTGAACGAGTGAGACAGACGGACGAACGGGAATGAATCCCCGTTCTGAAATGCGTAGCCCGCCTGCGCGGGCTAGATACGTTACAGCGCGCAGGCTTATGCGGGCTGAAGGCGCTCTCCGTTGCGTTCGCCTCCGCAATTTGAAACTTTTTGGCGGAGCGGCGTTGTGTATTGCAGGCCACGCAGGTGGTCTGTGCGTTTCAGAACGGGGATTTATTCCCGTTCGTCCGGCTGTCCCGTTTCAGGACGCGCTTGCTCCTTCGCTTGCCGTCTGCCTGCGCGAATTGAAAACATGAAGGGCCGCGTTTTCGTAACCTCGTGAGATCGTTACGAAAACGCGGCCCTTTTGCGCCTGCCCGCGCCGCGCCGAAATTGGCGTCGGCGCGTTTGGCTGCGCGAAGAGCGTCAGCGTTTGCGGCGGCGCAGGCACAAGCCGCCCGCCGTCATCATGCCGAACAGGAGAGGCAGCGCCGAGGCCGGTTCCGGTACGGCGCGAATGACGCCGAAGAGACCGTTGGCTTCGTCATTGGGGCCAGCCGTGAAGTACAGCGAGTCCAGCGCGCCCGCCGCCGCGCCGTTGCCGAAACTCAGCCCCCACAGCCCGTCATTGACGAGCGGATTGCCCAGGCTGTCGTCCACCGTCCCGATGAACGCGCCGGTGATCGGGTCGTACCCGTTGATGGTTCCGTCGCCGAAGTTGCCGACGAGCAGCGCGCCGCCCAGCGCCCCGAAATTCAGCGGCGCGATGGCGACGCCCCAGGGCGCGTTGAGTTTGCCCCGGTTGATGAACGTGTTGGGCGTCAGCAGGTTGCCATCCTCGTCGTAAACATCTACAAAGCCCTTGCCCGCGCCCTTGAGGTTGTCCACGGCGTCCGAGTCCTGCTCGGCGTAGGTCACGTACAACTTGTCATTGAAGGCCTGCACGTTGAAGGGCGCGTACTTGGCGGGAAGGTTCGGGTCTTTGAACGCGCCCGCCGCCAAAGCGACCGGCGCGAACGTGTCGTCGAAAACGTCAATCCGGTTGTTGTGAAAGTCCGCCGCGTACAGCTGCCCGTTGCCGAACGCCAGCCCTTTGTAAATGGCGTGATCCGCCCCTACCGAATTGTTCACGCCGACGAACGCCGTGCCGAAATTGACGGAAGGCGCCCAGCCGGAAATCGTGCCGTCTTCCGTGGAGAAGAGGAAACGGCTGGCTCCGCTCTTGCCTTTGCCGTCCGTGACGACGAAACCCTGACCGCCGTAATAGACCTGTCCGGTAGGCGCGGAAGGGCCGGACCCGCCGGGAGGGGCGGGAACCGTCGCGATCAGGCCCTGTTTTGCGCCCGCGCCGTTGTAAAGCGTGGTCAGGCCGGTCTTGTTGTCGGAAATCCAGAAGGGGCCGGTCGGGCTGAAGGACATTCCCCAGGGATTTTTCAAGTCCGAGTCGGTGTGGAGGGCGAGGCCGGGAATGTCGGAATCCAGATTGACCTGCGAGTAGGGCGATTGGGCTTGAGCAGCGACGCTTGCAATAGCAAACAGCGCGGCGGGAATCAGGGCGCGGACGCGAAAAGGGAACATGAGCGGTCTCTCCTTTGAAGAAATCGCGGCGAAGGCGTTATCGGTCGCGCCTCGCCGCGCAGGGTGACAATCTGCCGCGGTCAGCAGTGGTCGTCGGAAGCCGCGCTTTTGGCTCCCGGTTTTTGCAGCAGGGGGGACGGGCAGGCGGCGGGCGGCCTGTGCAGCAAGGGGGATACGGCTGCGGCGCTCCGTCCGGGCCGCCACAGGAAGGAACTCAGGGCTGCCGCCGCCAGCAGCAGAATGAGAGCGACCAGCAGCGCGAAAGTTTGCTGACGCTGCGCGCGGCGACGAAGCCGCTGGTGGAAGGCGGTTTTGTCGCCGTCAATGGCGGCGAGCAAGCGCGCCCGCGCCCACATCCGCCCCTCGGTCGTCGGGGCGTCGGCGCGGGCGAACTCGGCGGCGGGATCGGCGCGCAGAATTTCGGCCATCGCGTCGGCCAGCGGCCAGAGCGAACTCAGCGCGTTGCCTTTGGGAAGGGGCGCGTTCGCGCCGGGCGCGGCGTCGGAGTGGTCGCGACGCGCCTTGATGAGCGCCCACAACTGGTTTTCGGCGTCGTCTTCACAGTATGACATCGTGTCTTTTGCGCCCGCTCTCGCTGTCGAAATAGCCTTGCCGCAGAACGGCCTCTTTTAGTTTTTGCATCGCCCGGTACAGGTGCGACGTCACGGCGGAAACCGAAGGCTTGCTCATGATCGCGCCGATGTCGCGCCGGGACAAATCGCGCTCGAAGGCCAGATGAATGATTTCCCGGTCTTCCGCCGCCAGACTGTCGAGCGCGCTGTGCAGCATCAGGCGGCGCTCCTGCTCCAGCAGATGCATCAGGGGCGTTTCGCCCGGCGCTTCCAGCGTCTCGGTCAGCCGGGCGTCGGCGTCGAGCGACTGCGTGGGACGGGCCGACCGCCGCGCCCGCTCGTTCAAGGCCAGATGACGGCAGATGAGCAGCAGGTAGCCAAGATAGGGCATTCGCTCGCCGAAACGATACGTGTCTATGCTCCGGTACGCGCGCAGCATGGTTTCGGAGGCGAGGTCGCGGGCGGCCTCGGCGTCCTGCAATTGCCGCCAGGCATAACTTTCCACGCGGGCGTAGTAACGCTCGAAAAGTTCCAGGAACTCGTCCCGCTCGCCGCCCTGCACGCGGGCAATAATTTCGTCGTCGGATGGCTCCATCGTTTTCCGTTTAGCGCGTTGTCCTGGCATTATATACCGGGCTTCTGGCCGCTTGTCACGCGAAAAGCGAACTATTGTTGAAAATTGTTTTTGCGTCGGGGCGAAGTCTGGCCCGCGTTC
This sequence comes from Chthonomonadales bacterium, assembly GCA_038230115.1. Taxonomy (GTDB): domain Bacteria; phylum Armatimonadota; class Chthonomonadetes; order Chthonomonadales; family Chthonomonadaceae; genus JBBRNU01. The sequence goes on from JBBRNU010000378.1 coordinate 4,000, forward strand.
GCCACGCAATCAAATCGGGGCGAGAGCAGGGCGTGCGAAAAACGGGGAAGCGGAACCGTAAATTGAAACGCGGTTGGGACGCAGCGGGGCGGAACAGGACAAGGGCGCTTTATTTTGCGCGCGGGTGGGCGTTCTTGTACACGTCTTTCAGCCGCTCATTCGTGACGTGGGTATACACTTCGGTCGTCGTGATTTGCGCGTGGCCCATGAGTTCCTGAATCGTGCGAAGGTCGGCTCCGCGCGCGAGCAGATGCGTGGCAAAGGAGTGGCGCAGAACGTGCGGCGAAACCCGTTCTTCCAGCTGCGCTTCCTCGGCGTAGCGTTTCACGAGCAGGCGCACGTTGGCCTGCGTGATCGGCCCGCCTTTGGGGTTGGGAAACAGAAACGGGCTGCGGGCCTCTTCCAGCGTGAGCGAATTGGCGGCTTTGCGCCCGCGTCCGCGCCGCGCAGTGGCGGGCGGCGCAAGGTTGACGGCATTGCCCGCAAGGTGCGCGCTGACGAGGTTCTTGCGTTGGTCGAGGTAGAGGGCGATGTAGTCGCGGGCCACATCGCCGACGGGGATCAGCCGCTCCTTGCGGCCTTTGCCGAAACAGCGCACGAGTCCGCCTTCCAAATCCAGGTCGTCAATCGTGAGCGCGGTCAACTCGGAAACGCGCAGGCCGCAGGCGTACAGCAGTTCGCACAGGGCTTTGTCGCGCAGCGAGCGCGGGTCGGCGGGATCGGGCTGACTCAGAAGCCGCTTCACTTTGGCGATGGAAAGCGCGCGGGGCAGGCGTTTCGGGCGCTTGCGGCCCGCGATGCCCGCCATGAAATCGTCTTTTCGCACGTCTTCGATGACCAGATATTTGGCGAAACTATGCAGCGCGCCCAATTTGCGGGCGATGGTGTTTTCCGCCGCGTGGTTCAGTTCCAGCTGCGCGATCCAGGCGAGAACGTGCGACTCGATCAAGTCCTCGGCGCTGCGCGCCCCGCGCTGCAAGGCGAGCAGGGTGAACTGCGCCAGATCGCCGCGATACCCGGTCTCGGTATGCTCGGAAAATCCGCGCTCGACGACGAGATACTGCAAAAAC
>JBBRNU010000379.1:0-5067 GCA_038230115.1 Chthonomonadales bacterium
CGATGTCGCAACGCGCTATGACGTGGACGGCATTCACCTGGACTACTGCCGCTATCAGGGAACCGGGCAGGATTTCGCGTCCGGCACGCTGACGCGCTTTCGCGCGTACATGGCCTCGCAAATCAGCCCGCCCACGCTTTCGCAGCTCGACAGCCGTCTGGCGACCGACCGCCTGGCCTATGTTCACGCTTTCGGCGCGCAATGGGCGGATTGGCGGCGGGCGCAGGCGACGGCGGCGGTCGCGCGGATTTCGCAGGCCGTGAAAACCGCCAAGCCCTGGCTCGAAATGTCGGCGGCGGTTTTCCCGGACGCGAAGGAGGCATTTGCGGTGCGGGGGCAGGACTGGGCGGGCTGGCTGCGAGCCGGGTATCTCGATGCGGTCGCGCTGATGGCCTACGGCTCCAACACGGAGCGCGTTTTGGCCCAGACCCGGCAGGCGGTGGGGGTGGCGGGCGGCAGCCGCGTGTATATCGGCATCGGGGCGTGGCGGCTCTCCGCGCATGACGTGGCCCAGAAAATCGCCCGTGTGCGCGAGACGGGCGTGGCGGGCGTCAACCTGTTCTCGTATGGCGGCGTTCACGACCGGCCCCGCTACCTCGATACGCTTGCGCGCGGCGTCTTCGCCAGTCGCGCCGCCCCGCCCCGAATGCGCTGGCTGCCCGCGCGCGGCGGCAACGGGAGCAGGAGCGGCGGAAATGGAACGCGGGGCGACGGCAGAACGGGCAGCGGTGAGGGAACGAGGGCCGGAACCGGCGACCGTGAGCGAACAAATCGCGACCGGCCCGCCCCGGTGTCGCCCCCGGACGCGCCCGCTTCACCGGAGGACGCTCCGGCAGGGCCAAATGGCGTACAATAAAATATGCCGACACCGCAAATTTTAACCGCGCCCCTGCCTGAACGCCCGCTCGCTATCTACGTTCACGTCCCGTTCTGCGCCCGCCACTGCGCCTACTGCGATTTCAACACGTATGTGGAAAAATCGCAAAGCGCGCTCGTTGTCGCAACGGTCGAGGCGATCTGCCGCGACATCGCGCAGACCGGGCGGGAACAGGCGGCCCTGGGCGAAACGCGGCCTGTGCCGACCGTCTTCTTCGGCGGCGGCACGCCCACGTTTCTGAGCGGCGCGCAGTTGGCGCAAATTCTGGACGCGGTGCGCGCCGCCTTTGCGGTCATGCCCGACGCCGAGATTTCCAGCGAGGCCAATCCCGGCTCGTCCGACGCGGCGAAATTCGACGCGATGCACGCGGCGGGGTTCAACCGCTTGAGCATCGGCGTGCAGTCGTTCGACGACAATCTGCTGGTCGCGCTGGATCGGTTTCACACGTCTGGCGAGGCCGAGAGCGCGTTCCAGATGGCGCGGGCGGCGGGCTTCGCCAACCTCAACCTCGACCTGATGTTCGGCCTGCCCAAGCAGACCCCGCGCTTATGGCAGGCGTCTCTCGAACGCGCCCTCGCCCTCGAACCCGAACACCTTTCCCTGTACGCCCTGACTCTGGAGCCGGGAACGCGCTTCGAGCGGCTCGACGCGGGCGGCAAACTGGACTTGCCGGACGAAGATACGGAATTGGCGATGTATGAGCGCAGCATCGCCCTGCTGACTCAGGCGGGCTACGAACACTACGAAGTCAGCAATTTCGCCCGTCCGGGCTTCCGCAGCCGACACAATCAAATCTACTGGCGCAACGAGGAGTATCTGGGGTTCGGGCCGGGAGCGGTTTCGTATCTGGACGGGCGGCGATGGAAGCGCGAGCGCCTGCCCGTCCGCTATGCGGAGAAAATCGCGACCGGCGCGGATTTGACCGTCGAATCGGAATGCCTGGACGCCGACGCCGCGCTCGGCGAAACCATGATGCTCGGCCTGCGCCTGCGCGACGGCCTGCCCCTGGCGCGCATTCGCGAGCGGTTCGGCCTCGACCCCCTAGTCCATTTCGCCCCGCAAATCGCCCGCCTGTCATCGCAGGGTTTGCTGACGCTGGAAGGCGAGACGCTGTGTCTGACCCGCAGCGGCCTCCTCCTCGCCAACACCGCCCTCGCCGAATTTCTGCCCGACTAAGCCCGACGGAGCGGTTCGACTTCGGCCTGCCCCCGCCTTTCGCTTCGCCGTAAACCCAACTTGCTTCTGACGCCTGCTTGCGTGACGTATAGGGAAGCGAATGGGAATAAATGCCCGCTCTGGAATTGCCAAGCCGGACGAACGGGGATTTATTCCCGTTCTGAAATGCAAGCCCTCCTTCGAGGGTTAAAGGCCAATGCGGAGGGCCAGAGCGTGTTCCTCTCCAAAAATGCCGACGAAGGAGAGCCGCTTCAGCCCGCGCAGGCAGAACAATCAGAGCGCGCCTTCAGCCCGCGCAGGCGGGCTACTCATTTCAGAACGGGGTTTCAATCCCGTTCTGTGGCGTCTCAGAATGGGCATTTATTCCAGGTCTCCCCCCGTTTGCCGCCCGTCTGTTGCATTTCAATCCGGGCTGGCGAGCAGGCGAACATGAGACTCAACCTGAGTTAGTGAGAAGGGACAGTTAAATTTGCCCGCCCTTCCTTCACGACGGTCAAGCGGGCTTTTTCGCTGTGACGACCATGTAGGGCAGCGGCGGGGGCAGGCGCTGGATGCCGACGGCCTCGAAACCCGCGCCTTGTAGCCACTGCGCGCACTCGTCGCCGGAAAAAACCGCGCCCTCCGCGCTCGTCAGCAGCATTTGCAGGGAAAAAAGCGTGGCGAAAGCGGGCTGCGTTTTCGTTCTGTCTGTCATCACGTCACTGACGAGGACGCGCCCGCCCGGTTTCAGCGCGCGATGGGCTTTGGCGAACATGGCCTGAATCGTGGCCGGGGCCATCTGGTGCAGGACGCCGGAAAAGAGAACCGCGTCGAACGCTTCGGTTCCATAATCGTCCGTCAAGCCATTGCCCGCGCGGGTCTGTACGCGGTCGGTCAGTCCCGCTGTCGCAATGAGTTCCTGCGCGACGGCGACAATCCCCGGCAGGTCCAGCACGGTCGCCTGCAAGCCGGGATATTTTTGCGCCATCAGGGTCGCGTAGGTTCCCGGCCCGCCGCCCACATCCAGCAGGCTCGTCGCGCCTGCCAGGTCGAGAAAATGAATCACGCCGCGCGCTACGCCCAGCGCCCGGTTGTGCATTCCCAGCACGAAGGTGCGAGTCTGCTCCGGGTCGTCGCCCAGATGCAGGGAGGGCGGAACCGAAGGCCGGTCGCTGCGAACCGAAGCCGCCAGCTCGCCCCATGCCCCGTACTGATCGGCTCCCCACCGGATTGCCCCACCCAGATAGCCCGGACGACCGGGAACCAGAAACGCCTCGGTTTCCGGCGCGTTCGCATACAGCGCCGCGTTTCCTTCGCCCGCCGTTTTGACAACCAATCCCAGCCCGGCGCAGGCGTCCAGCAGCATGGTCGTGGCGCGCAGCGCGGCGTTCAATGCGGTCGCGACGGACGGGGCGGTTTTGGCCTCGCCGGTCAGCGCGCCGAAAAGGTTCAATTCGTTGGCGGCCAGCAGCGTCGCCGAATCCCAGTAGCCGGTTGCCAACTGCATGATTTTCGAGGGATCGGGCCGGGCGGCGGAGGACGCGGACGGCTCGGAACGCGGGTCGGACATCGGGGTTTCTCCTGAAATTGGCGGGGCGTCGCTGCATCGTAAGCCAGTCGGTTTACGTGTGCGGGCAAGGTTCGGTTACGGCGTGATTGGTTCGGCGTCGGGCCGCGCCAGACCGTTGAGTTCCGCGGCAATGTCGGCGAGCGGGATTTCGCGCTGATGTTTCGTGGCCTGATTGCGAAGGCCGACCACGCCGCGCGCCACTTCCTCGTCGCCCAGAACGAGCAGATAGGCCGCGCCTAATTCGTCGGCGCGCTTGACCTGCGGGCCGAATTTGCCGCTCCGATAGTCCATATCGGCATTTAAGCCCGCCGCGCGCAGGTCGCGCAAAAGACGCACCGCGGCGGGGCGCACGGTCGCCGCATCGCCCAGCGTGACCAGATACAATAGGGGGCGTTCTTCCGCGAGGGGCAGTTCCAGGCCCAGGGCGTCGAGCGTGATCAGGCAGCGCTCGATGCCCAGCCCGAACCCGATGCCGGGCAGAGACGGCCCGCCGCATTCCGCCACCAGCCCGTCGTAGCGCCCGCCGCCGCCCAGCGCGTTCTGCGAACCCAACTGCCCGCCGACGATCTCGAACGCCGTCCTGGTATAATAATCGAATCCGCGCACCAGGCGGTGATCCACGACATACGCGACCCCGGCGGCTTCGAGATAGGTTTGCAGGATGTCGAAGTGTTCGCGGCTGCCTGCATCGAGATAATCGGTCAGGCGGGGCGCGTCAGCGAGCAGGCGCAGGTCGTTCGCGTCTTTGGTATCGAGCATTCGCAGCGGGTTTTTCTCGAAGCGCGTCTGTCCCTCCGCGCTCAATTCGGCCAGAAACGGGCGCGCAAAATCGCGCAGGGCGGCGAGATAGCGCGGGCGCGATTCGGGCGTGCCGACGGAATTGACGTGCAGTTCCTGCTGCGTGACGCCCAGCGCGCGGTAAAAATCCATCGCCAACAGAATCACCTCGGCGTCAATGGCCGGGTCGCTCGCGCCGAAAACTTCCACGCCTAGCTGCTCATGCTGCCGGTAGCGTCCGCGCTGCCCGCGCTCGTAACGAAAATTCTGCCCGACGTAATAGAGTTTGAGGAGCGGGTTGGTCGCGAACAGCTGATGTTCGATGCAGGCGCGCACGACCGGGGCGGTTCCCTCCGGCTTCAGGGTCAGGCTGCGCCCGCCCCGGTCGGTGAACGTGAACATCTCTTTGCTGACAATATCCGTCATTTCGCCGACGCTGCGCGTAAACAGCTCGGTCGGCTCCAGGATCGGCGTGCGGATTTCACGATACCCGTAGCGGCGGCAAATCTCGCGGAAAACGCCCTCGACATAGCGGAACTTGGCGGAATGCTGCCAGGCCTCTTTGGAGGGAGGAAAGGGCAGCGCGTCGTATGTATAGGGCGGGGCGGCAAATTTCATGGTTGGCAATTCCTCGTGCGGCAGGACTGCGTGTATTGTACGGCACGCAGGGAAGCGGTGTCAATACAAG
>JBBRNU010000380.1:0-5065 GCA_038230115.1 Chthonomonadales bacterium
AAAGACTGAGCTTCAAACCCTTTCCCATACCTATTTCCACCCCTGCGAAACGAAGGAGCGATAACATGGCGGATCGAACGATTACTTTGGGCGGCAACCCGTTTCCCCTCGAAGGCGCGGCGCTGCAGCCGGGCGAGAAAGCCCCGGATTTCGTCTTGCAGCAGAACGGCGCGGCCGGTCTGAAAGACATTTCGCTGTCGGATTTCGCGGGCAAAACCCTGCTCATCTCGGTTGTGCCATCGCTCGACACGCCGGTCTGCGCCCTGCAAACCCGGAAGTTCAACGAGCGGGCCGCGCAGCTGCCCGAAAACGTCGTGGTCTTGACGGTCAGCGAAGATTTGCCGTTCGCGCAGGCCCGGTTTTGCGGCGCGGAGGGGCTGGACAATCTGCAAACCGCCTCCGATCATCGGGACGCGAGTTTCGGCAAAGCCTATGGCGCGCTGATCGCCGACGGCCCGCTGAAACGCATTCTGGCGCGCTCGATTTTTGTCGTGGGGCCGGACGGCGCGCTGAAACACGTCGAATACGTGTCGGAAGTCTCGTCTGAGCCGAACTACGACGCCGCGCTCGCCGCTGTCGCGTAAATCCCTCGTCCGCATTCCCGCGCGTTTGTTTGCAGGGAAATACCTCCCCAACCCATCCTTCGCAAGGAGGGGCTTTCAGACTGCCTCCTACGACGGGGAAGTCAGGGGCAACGTCTCCCTCCCCTTGCGAAGGGGAGGCCGGGGCGGGGTGAACCGTTATTTTCGCGCGGGTTCGCCACTTTTGAAAGAGCCGATGAAAGCGTTTTTTCTGGCCCTGCTGCTGACGTGGAGCGTCCTGATGATGCAGGTCGCGCGCCCCTGTCAGGCGCAGGGCCGAACGAACGCGGACATCCGAAGCGGCGTAAAAATAAAAACGGCCCCCCAAACTCCCTCAGGCGTCAAAACGACGGTTCCCCTGCCCCGCGATCCTTACTCGCCGCGCGTTCCCGTCAGGGCCATCGCGTATCAGCGCGCCGCGTATACGCTCGGATTTTTCGGGCTGGCCTGGAGCGCGGCGGGGCTGATCCTGCTGCTCCGAACGCGCGCTTCGGCCCGCCTGCGAACCGGCGTTTACCGCGCGCTCCGCCTGCCCGTCGCGCCCGACCACGCTCCGCCTTTTCGCGCCACGCTGGTTTACTACGCGATTTATTCCCTGCTGCTGACCGTCTGGGCTTCGCCGGTCGGTCTGGCGCGGCTTGCCCTCGAACACCACTACGGCTTTTCGCGGCAGGGCGTGGGCGGGTACTTGAGCGACGTTGGGTTGGGCTGGGGATTGGGCCTGCTCGCGGCTCCCCTGTACGCGGGCGGTTACTGGCTGGCGGCGCGGCTGCAATCGCGCTGGTGGCTCGTCGTGTGGGGGCTGCTGATTCCGCTGCTGACGTTCGAGATCGTATTACAGCCGGTCGTGATCGCCCCGCTTTTCAATCGCTACACGCCGCTTGCGCCCGGCCCGACCCGCGACCATATCCTCACGCTGGCAAATCGGGCGGGCATCAGGGGCGGGCGCGTGTTTGTCGAAGACACGAGTCGGCGCACGCGCCATGTCAATGCTTATGTGACCGGCGTCGGCCCGACCACGCGCATCGTCCTCAACGACACGGCCCTGCAAACCCTGCCGGAAGATCAACTGTTGGCGATGATGGGGCATGAAATGGGACATTACGTCGAGGGGCATCTGTGGGTGTCGCTGGCGACGAGCGTGCTGGGCGCGGGCGTGTTTCTGCTGCTGGCGTCCCGGCTGCTGCCCTGGTTAACAGCGCGTTTCGGGCGGCGGGCGGGCGTGTATGGCGTTCTCGATCTGGCCGCGCTGCCCCTGCTTTCACTGCTCATTCTGGCGTTTCTCTTCGCGCAGTCGCCCATCGAGAACGCCCTGTCGCGCTATCAGGAGCATCGCGCCGACGCTTTCGGCCTGCGCCTGACTCATCTCAACGACCCGATGGCGCGCTTGTTCGTCCGCTTCGCCGAGCGCGATTTTTCCGACCCGCAGCCGCCCGCCCTGATCCAGTTCTGGTTCGGCAGCCATCCCCCGCTCGCCGACCGCATCGCCTTCGCCCGCGCCTATCGGGATTGACGCCGTTCATTAGTCGGAAATAAATCCTCGTCCGCCCTGATTCAAACTGCGTTTTGCATCCGCTTCTGGCCGAACGGACACAAATCGAGCGCGACGCAGCGCGGGCAGTTCGGGTTGGCGTAGTAACAGCAGCGCTGGCCGTGCAGCATCAGCGCCTCGTGGTTGTCGTAGACCTGCTGCGCGCTCCAGTTCGGGGGCAATTGCGCTTCGAGCAGGGCGTGCGCCGGGCCGACCGACACGCTGGCCGGGATCAGGCCCAGGCGAACCGCCACGCGGTGGTGATGACTGTCTACCGGCAGGGCAGGACGATGCAGGCGGCTGAACAGCAGCACGGCGGCGCTCGTTTTCGGCCCCACGCCGGGCAGCGATTGCAGCCACGCCCGCGCTTCGGGAACCGGCAGGTCGGCCAGAAACTCCAGCGACAGCTCGCCTCGCTGCGCGCCGATTTGCCGCAATATCTCCTGCAGGCGCGGCGCTTTCTGTTCCGGCCAGGTGCAGGCCGAAATTGCCGCCTGCACCGCTTCGGTCGGCGCGTCGCGAACCGCCTCCCACGTCGGGAATAGCGCCCGCAGTTCGCGGAAGGCCCGGCCCGAGTCCGCGTTATGGGTACGGTGCGACAGCAGCGACGAGACCAGTTCGCTCATCGGGTCGAGTTCGTGAAAGAACGCAATCGGGCAGCCGTATTCGCCGCAGAGCCGTTCATGCACGACAAGGGCTTTGGCGCGCAGGTTCTCGGGCGCAGCGATAGCGTCGGGCGTCGGCACGGGAGCAGACGTGGGCGCGAGATCGGGCGCAAAGTCGGCGTCGGAAATAAGGCGCGCGTCCTGGGCAGACGCGCTGGCGTCAGGCTTGATGGTTTGTCGTCTCCTCGCGAAGGCCCGATTTCTGCCCGTCCTTTTTGTTGTGATGACTCACGTCCCGGTTCAAATGCAGGGCGTTCAAGCGCGGGTTTTCCTCGGTCAGGTCGTCCTGCGGGTCGTAGCCGACGAGGGCGCGGGCGTCAGAAATATCGAGCCGTTTGAAGCGGTTATCGCTCAGGCCGTGAAAAATAGCGAATTGTATATTGTCCGCGTCAATACAGCGGACAATCAACTGTTGCAGGTCGCGATGCGACACAAAAGCGTCCAGCATATGCACGCTGCCGGGGTCACGGGCGTCTTCGAGGGATTGGAACGCCCCGATGCGAATTGTAATGACTGACAGCCCCTCCTGCTCGGCCATGTAGCGTCCCAGCGCCTCGCCAAAACACTTCGAGACGCCGTACAAATCGCCCGGATTGACCGGCTCATGGGTCTTGACCTGCACGTCCGGCGGATAGCCCGACACGGCATGAATGGACGAGGCATGAATGACGCGGCGGCAGCCCATCGCTTTCGCCGCCGCCATGATGTGATACGTCCCGATGATGTTGGCGTCGAGCAATTGCCGCCAGGTCGCCGAAGGGTTGGCGTCGCCCGCCATGTGAACGACGGTATCCACCTCCCGGCACAGCGTTTTCAGCCCTTCCAAATCCAGCAGGTCGCCCTGCACGACCTCGCCGAAGTCTTTGACCTTTTCGGCCTGACCCGCGTCCTGAACCATTAGGCGCAGGTCGTAGCGGTCGGGCGCGTGTTCGGCGAAATAGGAGCCGATACGCCCGCCTGCGCCCGTCACCAGAACGCGGCGGCGGGATTGGTCGTCGGCCTTTGCGAGCGCGCCGGTCGCCACTGCGGTAAAAGACTGCGGCATGATCGTATTCACTCCGGTCGCTGTTAAAAACTTTGGGCAGAACTGCCGGAGGTTAAACCCCTGACAGCGAAAAACAGGCGCTGGCCGGAAATCGAACCCCCCAGCAGGAAAAAGCAAGCGTTTGCCGGAGGTTGAAAACCCCCGGCAGGAAAAAGCAAGCGTTTGCCGGAGGTTGAAAACCCCCGGCAGGAAAAAGCAAGCGTCCTGCGGACGCGCAATCCGCTCACGCCAAGAACGCGCGCCGATGTAGCAGTCAGCCACCTAACCCCCGCCCCCTTCCCCACCGGGGAAGGGGAGTTCAGATATCGTGTGGAAAGCGCAAGCATCGGAATGACGCAACGCCGCGTCCGCAGGACGCCTGCACTTTGCTGCCGGGGGTTTTCAACCTCCGGCAACGCCCCTGACCTTTGTCGCCGGGCTTTTACCCCCCGGCAAACGGCTCGCCTGCGTTAGGAAAAGTTCTTCATTTTCTGTTCTCGGCATTGGACGAACCGCCGCCGTGATCCGTTCCGCCGGTTCCGATATTTCCAGACTCGGCCCGCGTTTCTAAACGGAGCAGGAGTCTGCGCTCGCCCTCGCGAAAGCATACCCCATGACGAAAGCAGACGCGCCCGAAATGAAGCCTGACCTGGTTGCGGAACGTGTCGCCGCCGCCGCGCCCGACGCTGTCGCCGCGCGCCACCATCTGCATCAGAACCCGGAACTGAGCCACCACGAGCGCGCGACCGCAAGTTTCGTCGCCGACAAATTGCGCGCTCTGGGGCTGGACGCCGTGCGTACCGATGTCGGCGGGTTCGGGGTGATCGGCGAACTGCGGGGCGCAGGGGCGCAGGCCGCGAACGGCCCGATCTTCGCCCTGCGCGCCGACATGGACGCCCTGCCCATCCAGGAAACGAGCGACCTGCCCTACAAGTCCTGTCAGGCGGGCGTCATGCACGCCTGCGGCCACGACGGGCATACGGCCACGCTGCTGGGCGCGGCGGCGGTCTTGGCCGGCTTGCGCGAGCGGCTGAACGGAACCGTGCGCTTTATTTTCCAGCCCGCCGAAGAGACGGTCGGCGGCGCGGCCCGCATGTGCGACGAGGGCGCAATGGAGGGCGTGGGCGCGATTGTCGCCCTGCACGGCTGGCCCGGTCTGGAGGTCGGGCAAATCGGCGTCCGCTCCGGCCCAATGATGGCGTCGTCGGACACCTTCAACTTGACGATTCGGGGCCGGGGCGCGCACGCCGCCATGCCCCATATC
>JBBRNU010000381.1:0-5059 GCA_038230115.1 Chthonomonadales bacterium
AGGTCGGCGGCGAGTCGGGCCTCGGCGGGCGAGGCCCGGTCGTCAGCGTAGCCTAATGTGCGCGCGAGGACGCGGCGACGGTAGGCGTCGGCGGGCAGAACGTCCTGGCCGGCTCCGGTTTGCAGCCAGAGCGCATTGCGCGTCTGAGTCAGCAAAAGATACGTTGAGGATAGCACGTCAGCCTCGGCATTGTCCAGCAGGCGGGCGGAAGCGAGAGCCAGAAGCGCGTGCAGGGTGTTCGGAACGCGCACGTCCGGGCGGGCCGGGCCGGATTGCAATTGCAAACGCTGCGCCAGCCATTCGATGTCCGTCAGCCCGCCATTCCCCAATTTCAAGTCTGATTCGCGCTCGCCGGTTTTTAGACGTTCGGTCTCGACGCGCCGTTTCATCTGCCGAACCTGCGCGTCGTCCGCTTCCGACAGGCCGCGCCCGTAACTGACGGCGTGCAGAATGCGCTCGAACCGCCGTCCCACGTTCGCGTCGCCCGCCACAAACCGCGCCTTTAGCGCCGCCTGCCGCTCCCACATTTCGGCGCTGGTTCGGTAGTATTCCACAAAGGCGCGCGGGGTGTGAACCAGCGCGCCCTTCTTGCCCCAGGGCCGCAAACGCAGGTCAATTTCTATCGCCGCGCCGCGCGTCGCCAGCGCTTTGCCCGCCCCGATGACCCGCTCCGCCAGGGCGTTGACGAGATCGAAGCGCTCGCTGTCCGGCATCGGCGCGCTGTCGGGGCGGGCCGTGTCATACACGAAAATCACGTCCCAATCGCTGGCGTACCCCAATTCCGCCCCGCCCAGTTTGCCCAGCCCTAGAATCGCGACGGATTCCAGAACGCGCCGGGTTCGTTCCGGGTCGGGCCGACTGGTGGCGAGGGCGTCGGCGCAAACCGAAAGCAGGTTTTGCAGGATGGTTTCGGCAAGGCGGGTCAGGCCCGTCATCGTCGCCAGAACGTCGTTTTCCTCCCACACGTCTCGCGCGCCCAGTCGCAGCGTTTCGCGCTGGTAAAAACTCGCTATCGCGTCCAGTTTCGCCTCGAAGCCCGCCGCGCCCTGCACCCGCGCCGCCAGTTGTTCCGTCAGCGCGGCGTTCGGCGCAACCCCGGAGGACGGCGTTATCTTGCCGAAAATTTCGCGGTCAGTGGCTTCTTCCGCCTTATTCCTATCGCCCGCAGCCTCCGCGCTTTCCTGCGCTTCCTCGTTCTCGTCGCTGAAGAGGGTTTCAAGCCATTCGAGATGCCGCGTCAGGCGGCGGCACAGGGTGGGCGCGGCTCCGGCAAGGCGCGTCAGGCGGCGCAGCCAATCCGGGCTGTCGTCCAGCGCGGCGTACAGTTGGGCGCGGTTGGGAACCGCGAGCGCGAGGGCTTCCACGCCCGCCAGGGCCGCGTCCGGGTCGGGACTGCGCGCCATTTGCGTTAATAAGCGCGGCGCGATCGCCTTGAATTCAATCGGCGTATCGGGCGGCATTTCGCCGAAGTCGTTGCCCTGCATCGGCAATTGCAGGGCGCGCAGCGCGCCGGGAAGGTCACGAAAACCGGCGGCGGTCAGCAGAGCGCCCAGCCGTTCCTGCGCGGTCGGGTTGGTTATGTTATCGAGCAGGGCGTCCAATTCCGGCCAATCTGCCGACTCGGTCGGCGGCGCGGCGTCAAAGGCCGCGCCCGCTGTCCCGCCCGCTTCGTCGAGAGCGTTCCCGTAAAACAAACGCTGCAAATGGGCGTGAACTCTGGCCCGCCGCAGGTCCAGTTCGGCCTCGAAAGCGGGCGTGTTCGGAAATCCCATGCGGCGGGCCAGGCGCAGTCGTTCCAGCGTTTCGGATGGGGGCGGCATCGTTTGCGTTTGAAAGCCGTGCAGCAACTGCAGGCGGTGTTCCAGGTTCCGCAGAAATTGATAGTCGTCGGGGAGCGTGTGCGCGTCTCCGGTGGTCAGCAGATGCGCGTGATGCAGGCGCTGCAAGGCCGCAAGCGTATTCGGGGTTTGCAGGCGCGGCTTTCGCCCGCCGAACTCCAATTGCATCCGCTGCACGAGGAACTCCACGTCGCGAATGCCGCCGTAGCCGGTCTTGACGTTCGTGAGCGTCTCGCCTTCCAGCGCGCACTTTTGTTCGATCCGCCGCTTGTTCTCGCGGATAGAGTCGAGGAAGGCGGGCGAAACCTGACGGCGGTACGTGAACGGCGCGGCGAGGGCCAGAAAAGCCGCGCCCAGACTGCGGTCGCCCGCCACAAAGCGCGCCTTGAGCAGCGCCTGCCGCTCCCAGTTCTCGGCCCAGCTTTCGTAGTAGGCGGCGAAACCGGCGAGCGAGCGCGTCAGCGGGCCGAACCGTCCTTCCGGGCGCAGGCGCATATCCACGCGAAAAACATGGCCTTCGCCGGTCTGCTCGGTCAGGATTTTGATGATGGCCTCGGCAAGCCGTCCCAAGAGTATTGGCGTTTCGATTTTACGTCCGTTTTCCAGCGCGACTTCAGCGGGCAAATCGTCGCTATGCACGAACATCAGATCAATGTCGCTGCTATAATTGAGTTCCTGTCCGCCCAATTTGCCCATACCGATGACGGCGAACGGAAGCGGCGGCGAATGCGGCAGGCTGATGCGAGCGATGTCGAGGGCGGTTTGTACGCAGGCGTCGGCGAGGTTGGAAAATTCACGGGCGGTCGCGGGCATAGACGCCAGCCCCGCCAGATCGCGGACGCCGATTCGCAGCATCTCGCGGGCTTTCCAGCGGCGCAGGGAGTCCCGTTTCAACTCCGGGCGCTGGCAGGCGGCGACAAGCGCGGACACGTCGCGATACAGCGTCGCAGCGGATTTCGTGCCGCCTCGCGTGCCGGGGTCGGCCAGGATCGCGAAATACTCCGGGTGATGCGCCAGCAGGTCGGCAAAATACTGGCTGCTGCCGGTGACGAGACAGAAGAGGTCGAGGGCGACCGGATGCCGCAACAGCGTTTGCAGACGCGCGGCGCGGCTGCCGAGTGCGCCGAACCACCGGGCGAACGCAGCCAGGGCGCGGTCGGGATCGGGCGAGGCGCGCAGGGAGGCAAGCAGGAAGGGCAGGAGAGGGGCGAGATCGTCGTCGGAAACGCCCTGTCCGGCCAGGTCGCGGGCCAGACGCAGCCCTTTGTCCGCATCGGCGAGGCCCGCCTGCGCGAGCATTTCGGTTGTCAGCGTGTCCCCGGCGGACGGGTCATCGTTCATATCCGTTGGCCGCAATCAGAAAATGGCGAAGCGTCTGACGAACAGCGGGTCGCCCTGGCCGGTCAGGACAAGTGTCAGGCCCGTTCGTATTCTGCCGTCGGCGAGTGTGCGGGTTTTGGTTTGGGCGTAGAGGTGGCGAGGACTCAGGTTGTCGGAAGCAGTGTCCGGGGCGGGCAGTCCGGCTTCGAGCAGCGCATCGAAATCCGCCTGCTGCGCGCGTGTCATTTGCGCGTAACCCAATCCCGGCTTCGTTGCCGCCGCCGCGCGAAGATGGGGAGCGAGCAGGGCGTAGAAGCGCAGAGCGGCGTGGTTGTGATCGGCGCGAAACAGCATTCCGCCCAGCGACCGCTTGATCGGATGCTTGCGAATTAACCCGTCTAACTGCGGTTTTGTGCATTCGCCCAACAGCAGCATATCGTTGAGGTCGGGCTTGATTTTGCCTTTTTGCAGTTCGCGCAGCCGCAGCATGAGGCGGGCCGGAGGCTCCAGCCGGAGATCAAGCCCCAGTGTGAGGGTGTCGGCGAAGAGGCCTCCCTGCGCGTAGAACAGGCGGTGTCCGAAGGTTTTGGCGAGTTGCAGCAGCGCCTCTTCTACCGTATAGTCGGCTTTATCGCTGAGAAGGTTCGGATAGGAAGTAGCCCGCGAGTTGAGAAAATCGTCGCACGAAACCGTCAAGCCCGTCTGCTCGGCGATACTGCCCAGGAATTCGCTCAAGCTGGCGCGATCCAGCGTGGCGGGAAACCGAACCGTCTTACTTCTCAATAGCGCGGGCATGGCGTCGAGTTTGACCATTGCGCCGCTTTGCAAGATTTTTTCCACTGCCGGGTCGAAATCGTTTTCCTGCTCCTGGGGATCGAGCGACGGAACATTGCCCGCATGAAGATGCGGCGAGACCCAGACATCTTTGCCGTCCGGTTCGGTGATTCCCAGCCGGAAGCCGCCTGACGCCGCAATCAAGCCAACCTGCATCGTGGCGAAGTTCGGCGGCTCATCCGCGTGCGCGCCGTCTTCGGTATCTCCGGCATAGGTGGGCTGGTATTTCTCCTGCCGAAGCAGGGCGCGCACGGCGTTTTGTTGTTCCGGGGCGAGTTGGGCAAAGGGCGTAGCATAGAAAAAGTGGCTGTGAAAATGCGATTGGTCGCTGGCGGAAATGATGCCCGGCCCTTCCAGCGCGGAATCCAGCGTTTTCTCCGTCTGTTCCGAGGAAAAGGCTTTCAGGAGTTCTCCTAACCGTCCCGCCTCGCGGTCGCTGCCTGCCTGCGCGTTTTGAAGCGCCTGTCGCAGCTGCGCCCGTAATTCCTCGCGTCGTGCGGCTTCCCTGGCTTCCGATTCTCTAATTCGCAGTTTTTCGGTTCGTTGCTGCTCGTCGGTTTGGAATAGTTCGTACTTCGGCGCGGCGTCCGGCGGGACTGGCGCAGCAATGGAATCGGTGGCGGGCGGGGCGGCGCTTGCCGGGGAAGCGGCATTGGCGCTATCCGCAGCGGGCGCGGCGGCGTTCGTCGGGGCAATGGCAGTGGCGGGCGACAGCCGCCAAGACATATGGCTGGTGCGGGCGAGGGCGAGCATGAAGGCCAGCATGGTTCCGCGCTGTCTCATGCCGGTATAGCGTCGGTCTTTCCCCTTCGCCTGCACTAAGAGTTCAATCCCGGTCTGCTTGCTGACGGCCTCCAATATCGTTCCGATTTCCACGCCGCGCACGTCCAGCGTAAAAATGCGGGTGAGTCGAGGGTCAGCGGACAAGGCGTCCCGTGATAGGGCGTCCGGCGCGGCAAGGTCGCCAGCGCGGGCTTCGGACGGGGCGAGGACGGGACGGGCAGGCGTTCCGGTTTGCGTAAACCCTTTGAGGGCGGCAACGCCCGTCAGTAGCAGAGCAATCGGCA
>JBBRNU010000382.1:0-5056 GCA_038230115.1 Chthonomonadales bacterium
GCCGTGCGTGATCAGCGAACCGGCGTATCCGGCGGGGCGGCAGGCGCGCACCGTTCTGGCCCAGCGCAAGCGCCGCGCCCACATCGCCCCAAGGCGCTCCGCCCCCAAAACATCTTCCACGACATAATCGGAAACGACGACCTCGTACCCGGCCTTTCGCGCGCCGCTGCCCAGCCGGTAGTCGTCGGCCAGCTCGTCGGCCAGCGCCTCGAAACCGCCCAATTCGCTGAGAACGCGCCGGGGCAGGGCGATGGTCGAGCCGAACGCAAACGCCGCGCCCTCGGTCGCCCGGCTGACGAGCGCGCTTGGAATGAAGTCGGCTCCGATGCCCAGCGCCTCCAGACGCGCGGCCAGACTGCGCGCCCGATGCCCGCGATACGGACAAGTCACCAGGCCGACCTCGCGCGCCGCAGGTTTGGACGCAGAATGGAACGCGTCGTCCGTCCGGGAAATTTCAGGTGGAGACGGCAGGGACGTTTCGGGCTGAAACGGGGCGGTCACGCGGCGCAGATAGTCCGGCGCGACCCGCATGTCGCTGTCGCACAAAATCAATAGGTCGTGGCGGGCGTGGGGCAGCATCGCGGCCAGATTGCAGACCTTGCGGTTCGGGCCGTGCAGAACGGGCGCGCGGTCAGAAACGATGTCAATGCAGACGCGGGGGAATTCCGTTTTGAGGCGGCAGGCCAACTCTAGCGCAGGGTCGGCGGGGTCGAGCGCGCCGAAAAGGATTTGCACGCGGTCGGGCGGATAGTCCTGTCGGCAGAAGCTGGCGAAATTTTCGTAGGCTTCGGCGTCCACCCCCCGCACGGGCTTGAAAATGGTAACCGCAGGCGTCCAATCCGGGGCGAGCGTCGGGCGGGCGCGATGCCACAGGCGGGCCGCGCGCAGCGACAGCAGGGCGTAAGCGACATACGCCAGCAGGCACAGGCCGAGCAGGACGCGCACGACCGGCAGCGCGTCAATGACGAAAAAACGGGTCAGCAGGGTGAAGACGAATGTTGTCACGGCTTGCCTGCTGGAGCGCGCTCGCCCAGCCCGACGATGATGACGCCTGCGGTAATCACGAGCGCGCCGAGCCAGCGCCCGGTCGTCACCGTCTCGCCCAGATAAAATTTCGCCAGCAGCGCGCCGAGCAGGTACGAAAGAGCGGTCAGGGGCAGCACGAAACTCAGGTCAGCCCAGCGCAGCGCGAGCATATACAGGCCGAAGTAAAGGGCCATGAGCAGCGTGCCGCCGATGACGTGGCCGTTGCCCAGCACGCCCTTGATCTGCGCCCCGACGCCGCCCGCAAGACTGTTGGACTGCTTCATGCCCCGCGACAGCAGCGCCTCGCCGACCGAAACCGCCAGTACCGCGAACAGCATCACCAGCATTACTTTCCACTTTTCCCCGCCCAAGCCCTCGTCCTTCCTATCGCTTCGGTCGCCCGGAGGGTTCCTTGCGTTTCTGGCCCGCGCCGCGGTGTGCGTTCCGCTGGCCCGCCCCGTCTTTTTGCGCCGTGTGACGGGCTTCTTTGCTGCGCCGGGCGACCGTTGTCCGTTCGACGGCGCGCTTATACCGCAAGGCCGTTGTCCGTTCGCGCGGCGTCGCGACTTGATTTGCCGCGTATCGAACAATTCCTGACCTCTGCCGCTATTCTACCCCATGCGCTCGAATTCCCGTTCACCCAGGACGTTCCCTCAAGGCGCTTCGTGACCTGACCGATAATCCTAGCCAGCAGTACGGGGGCGCACGGAGGCGGCCCGTCCCGGCAAGAACCTGGCAGGCAAGGAGGAAACGCCGATGTCCGCAGAACGCATTTATCTAACATCGCAGGAACCGAAACCGATCGCGAGCCGCGATTTCGCGCGCCGCTTTACCAATCTTACGGACGAGCTGCGCTTGCAGCCCGGCATTCGCCAGCGCATCGAAACCTTATTGGGCGAGTTTGCGGACGCGCACCCGAACCTACGGGCGTGGTATCTGGCGCGCGACGTGGACGAGAGTTATTTTGCGGACGGGGCGTGCGGGTGGGAAGCGGCGGCACGCCCGAAATTGCAGGGGCTGGCAATCGAAGGCGAGCATTTGTTCGAGTTTCTGGCCTTCGCGAACGGTCTGCGAATGCACACGACGCCGCTGAACACCATTATGAACGTCGAGGAATTGTGGCTGGAAACCGCGCCGGATCAGCCCTTCGTCCTGCGCGTTTGTCTGTACCATAGTTTCCCGGCGACGACGATGCTGTACGCGCCCAGCGGCGAGGCGCAGGAATCGGCGGTGGCGTTTCTGAGCCGCCTGAAATATCTGCGGGGCTTCTGACCATGCCCAGACCGAACTTTCCGCCACGCGGCGGCGCGCACGCATTGCCGCGCCCGACAATGCCCGCTTTTCCCGTTGCGGCGGGCGCATTTCCGAACGCCGTGTCTGCTCGTTCCGCCGCGCCGGAACGCAGCGTGCGCGAATTGGAGGCCGAAGTCGCCCGCCTGCAGCGCGAACTGGAGCGTGTCAGCCCGGAGTCGGCCCGACCGGCGAGCGCGCCGCACAATAATGCGCGGCCCGACATTCCGGCCTATTTTTATCGGCCCGACGCGCCGCGCTTCATGGTATGGGTCGCGCTCGGTTTGTGCGGCGTGGGCCTGCTGTTCGCCCTGTTTGCGCTGGCCCGGCATGGGTGAAGCGTTGGTTTGCCGCCGCGCGTATTGGAAAAATGCGTTTGTTCTGGCCCGGCACGGGGAAAGTCCCTGCGCGTTTTTAGGGTGTGATGTTCGTCCACAGATCGGCGGGCGCAAATTGAACGAGGTGTCCGACGTTGCCGGTCGCGATAATAAAACTGGAAAGCGGCAGTTGCGTTGTGAGCGCCTGCGCCGCAATCAGCGCGTCGCCATCCAGCTCTTTCGGGTTGGCGGTGGCGGTTCCCGCATTGCGCGCCTGCGCCCATAAAGTCGCGCCAAGACGAAGCGCTGCATCTGTAATGGACAAAAACCGGCCCGGCGCGGCGGCATTAAATACATCCAGACGGGCAAGGCCGCGCGACTTGCCCGCACGAATCAATTCGCGCCGCACCTCATAATCCGCGATTGCAGGGACAAGAAAGCGATGCCCGGCGGCTTCCATCTCCAGTAACCAGTCGGCAGCGGCAATGGCGTCCGGCGTTCTCTTCGGGTTTGTAATCAAGCCAAGCGGCCCAGCGTCCAGAAAGATGGTCAGGCTCATTCCACCTCCGGGTAGTGCAGTCGCGCGCCAGTTTCTTTTCGTGGCAGGTTCATCGCGCGCTTGAAGGCGAGCAGTTCTTCCTCGGCGGCGCGGAGTTCCTCCGGGTCGTCAGTTGCGTCTTCTTTCAGCCATTGGCGCATTAGCGCCATCGTCGGGGTTTCCCTCTGCGCTTCTGGCTCTTCCGCGAATACTTTGAGTTCAACGGTCGCGTCGGGTGGGATTTCGTCGCGGTGGCTCAAAACTTCGTCCAGAGTTCCCCGGTATGTTTTGCTCGGCGAATGGGTATTTAGCTGTGTCATGGGCTTGCTCTCCCTTTGTTCCTGCGTTCTTTCCTATTCTATCTCAATTATAGCATGACTTCCCGGCTCACTTTGCGGCGAGAGAAGCGGCGCATCTGTCGTTTCCGAAGGTTCCAGCCAACCCCTGGAAAGGAACGCCAAAACTTCCGGCAGGAACCCCGCCTCTGCGCGGAGAACAGTAGCGCGGAGCGCTGCCAACCTGATTTTCGCGCGCCGAGCTGCCGCTTTTGCGCGGCGGCAGGCCCATTCCCCGGAAGGAAACGCCAGTGCAGGTACAAAAGAAACAAATTCTTAAGGACGACGGGCGCGTTCTCACCTTTTATCACTTTGCCGCCACCGCCGACCCGGAGCAGCGCGCGGTTTTTGATAACGTCGCCGCGCCGGTCGTGGAAGTCGGGATGCAAGCCGGCGCGGAAAGCTCGCCCGGCCCGGACGCGGAGGAGGCTTCGACGGTCGCGCCTCCGCCTGCCGCCACTCAATCGAACTCGGAGGAACCGGCCCATGTCTGAGATGCGCTGGAACCCGCTGCTGGAAGAATGGGTCATCACGGCCACGCAGCGCCAGGATCGCACCTTCTTTCCGCCGCCCGATTACGATCCCCTCGCGCCGACCAAGCCCGGCGGTTTCCCGACCGAAATCCCGGCCCCGAATTATGAAATCGTCGTTTTCGACAACAAATTTCCCAGCCTGCGCGCGTCGCCGCCGGAACCCGCCGTCGAAGGAACCGATCTGACCCCGGTTCGGCCCGCGCAGGGCGTGTGCGAGGTGGTTTGCTACACCCCGGCGTATGACGTGGAACTCGCGACGCTGCCAGTCGCCAAAGTCGAGGAACTGGTTTACGTCTGGGCTGACCGCTTCGAGGAACTGAGTAAGCGCGATTACGTGCATTACGTCTACATTTTCGAGAACAAGGGACGCGAAATCGGCGTCACGCTCGCCCACCCGCACGGCCAGATTTACGCCTACCCCTTCATTCCGCCGATTGCCGGACGGGAACTCGCCGCCGCCAAAAAACATTATGACAAAACGGGGCGCGACCTGCTTGGCGACGTTCTGGCGCAGGAATTAGAGGACGGTCGCCGGGTTGTGGCGCAAAACGCGCATTTCGTCGCGGTCGTGCCGTTCTACGCGCGCTATCCGTATGAGGTTCATGTGCTGGCCCGCGCGCCCCGTCCCGCCATCTCCGATTTCGACGCGACGGAACGCCGCGCCCTCGCCGAAATTTTGAAGGTGGTCATGGAGAAGTACAACAATCTTTTCCAGCGCTCCATGCCCTACATCATGTTGATGCACCAGCGGCCCAGCGACAACACGAGCGAGCATTACAACTATTATCGCTTCCACATCGAGTTTTATCCGCCCTATCGCACGGCGGACAAGTTGAAATACCTGGCCGGTTCCGAGGCGGGCGCGGGAACGTTCATCAACGACACGCTCGCCGAAGAGAAAGCGCAAACGCTGCGCGACACGCCGCCCGACGGCAATGCGCCAACCCCGTCCGGCAGCATGAAATAAGTTCGTGCGAACCGGGCGGGTTTGCTGGAGCCTGCCGGGAGTTGAACCCC
>JBBRNU010000383.1:0-5056 GCA_038230115.1 Chthonomonadales bacterium
CTGAAATGCACAGACCACCTGCGTGGCCTGCAATACACAAGGCCGCTCCGCCGAGACGTTTTCAAATTGCTAAGAGACCAGCGCAGGCGCTTCGCATCTAGCCCGCGCAGGCGGCTCAGGCATTTCAGAACGGGGTTACCATCCCGTTCTCTGCCCATCCGCCGCGTTTCAGCCCCTCAAAGATGCTTCGCCACGAGCGCGGGCAGGTCGCGCAGGTTGGTCAGGACGGCCACGACGCCGGGAACGGTCTCGAAATGGCGAACCGGGGAAAGCCGGGCCTGAATGGTCTTCGCGCCGGTCGCCATCGCCCAGCCGAGCGCGTCGGGCCGGTCGTCAATCACCAGGGTTTCCCCAGCCGCCACACCGGAAGCGGCGAAAATGCGCGCGTAAAACTCCGGCCCCTCCTTGGCGCAGTCCACCAAATCCGGCCCGAATTTGCTTTCCGTAAAACTTTCGACGCCCGCGCCCATCAGCGCCGCCAGCAGATATTCCGACTCCTGCCCCGAAGCGATCTGTGTGCGAACGCCGTCCTCGAACAGCGCCATCAGCGCCTCGGACGCGCCCGGAAACGCCGCGTCGCAGGCCGTCAGCGCGGAAAACTGGTTGTCTATTGCAAGCGATGCGGCATCGGCGGGAGCGGCTACTCCCATGCCGCCAAACAGCAGTTCCACCGAGCGCGCCCGGATGGTTTCAAGCCACGCGCAATACCCGGCAAGCGGAGCGCCGACGAACCGCGCGACGTATTCGGCCTCGATGGTCGCCAGCATATCCGTCGCCGACTTTGCCCACGCCTCGCCCTCGCCGCCGAACTTCGGGGCCAGCAGCGCGCCCAATTCCCGGACGTACTGGAGGTTGAACTGGAAATTGTCGCTCAGCGTGTCGTCGAAATCCACAAAAATAAAGCGCTCTTTCCCAATCAATGGCAACGGGCCTCGCTTCCGAAATTGTTTTTTGCTAGTTCGGCGCGGCGCGCGGCGTTTCCTTCACTTTCACTTTTGGCGCTGCCGGGAGTTCTCAACGCCCGGCAGCGCTCGCGTTGGCGTCAGTTTGGCGTCAATACGTGCGAAGCGCAGCGCCCTGCAAGCGCGACCCGTCTACCTGCGCCTGGGCGTCTCGGGGAACCGTCACCGCAGCCGGGTCGCCGTCGCTGACGTAGCGGCGGGCCGGATGCGCGGCGAGCGCGTCGAGCCAGAACGTGATGCCGCAATTTCCCTCGCACGCCTGAATGCGCGGCAGGCGCATCGGGTCGAAGGTTCGCGCGGCGGGAGAGGGCGCAGGATTGGCTCCTACGAGCAGGGACGCGCGGTTGGCGTAGGTCTGGCCCGCAAACATCCCGCGCGCTTCCAGACTCCGGTTTCGGGCATGGCTGCCCAGCGGCAGCGCCAGCGTGTCCACTACCGCGTCCGGGGCGAGTTTGTGAATTTCCGTCACGCAGCCTGCGAGTTCCTCCTGCACTTTCGCGTCGGACAGGCGGTGCAGGGCCGGGTGTGAAAGCGTGTGGTTGCCGATTTCAAAGCCCAGTCGGACAAGCTCCCGCAGCTTCTTTGCACGGTCGGCGGCAGGCCCGAATCCGGGCGCGGTCGGCAGGACGAAAAACGTGGCGCGGAGCGGAAAGTCGGCGTGTTCGCGATGAAACGTCTCGAGGATGGCGACGGCGCTATCGGGGTCGAGCGAACCGTCCGGGCGGTAGCGAAATTGTGTGGGACGGGCGTCGTCGAACGTCAGAATAACCGGCGATTTCCCGGCGGGAACGTTGATCCGGTTATCAAGGTAATCGTGGAGGGCAATCGGGCGGTAGCCTTCGCGATACAGCCGTTCCAGGTCGCGCCGAAACTGACCGGGCGAGCGGCTCATCGTCGTTTTGCCGTCGTCCAGCGCGTGATACTCCAGAATGGGAACCTGACCGACTTCGTTGGGCTTCAACGCCGCCAATTCAGCGGCGGAAAGCGGAGTCGAGGCCGGAGCGGAGGCCATCGCTTCGCGGGACGCGGCGGACCGGAGGGCGGGCGGATTGACCGGAGCAAGCGGCGCGGAGGGCTTTCCGCAACCCGCCAGACCCGACAACATTCCCAGCGACAAGCCCGCGAGCGAAAACTTCAAATTCATAATCGGGAACTATCCTGCGTGTTTTGTTCGGACGCGGGCGGCGCTTCTAACGCGCGTTGGCTTGTCCGTCGAGGTTCAAATCGTGCGCTGCGAGGCGACATTTGGGTAGAGAACAGGAATGAATGCCCGTTCTAAAATGTAAGCCCTCCTTCGAGGGCTTCAAGGCCAGAGCCGCTTCGCCAATAGGTTTTCAGTCTCTACATGCGGACAAGGCAGAGCGCGTATTCAAGCCCGCGCAGGCGGCTCAGGCATTTCAGAACGGGTTTCAATCCCGTTCGCCGCATTTCAGAACAGGCGTTCATTCCCGTGCGTGTTTATTCCCGTCCGCTGTCCCTGCTTTTAGCGCAAACGCACCACGCGCTCTTCGGTTCGCAAATCGCGCTGCTTTTGCAGGTCGTGGATGGTCGCGCACAGGTAGCGGTTGGTGTCTATGGTAAAGTCAATTCGCAGACGCGCCTGCGTGCCGGAACCGGGCGGGGCCAGACGCAGGGCGTCGCCCTCGTTCAGCGTAATGACGCACTCGCTTTCTTCGGCCCCGTTGGGCAGCCAGTACTCGTTGCCGTTGATGCGCTTGTTCCAGGGCAGCGACATGCGCCCGCCGTACCCGACCTCGCAGATCGGCAGGCGAAATAGCTGCTGGCCCTCGGTCACGGCGTAATAGCGGGTCTCGAACGGGTTCGGGGTAGGGTAGCCCGTGCTGCGCTTGACGAGCCGCTCATACTCCGGGCGCTGCTGCGTATCGTTGTAAACGCGAATCGCATAATCGTGGTGAACTATCTGGTCCACGCTGAATCCCGCCCCGAAAACCGCCGCGCCCTTGACGACCGCCTCGAACGGCTCCCAATAATGGACGCGCTGCGCCCCGAACAGCCGCTCGAACAGTTCGCGCACGCCGGGCAGAAGCGTCGAGCCGCCAACGAGCAGCACGGCGTCCAACTGCGACTCGTTGATTTCGTGCTTGCAGTCGTCGAGCGTGGCTTCGGCCAGAATTTCCAGCGTCTTGTACAGTCCCCGACGCTCCAGCATATCGAGAAATTCCTGCCGCGTAATTTCGATGCGCCCGCCGCCCTGGAGCAGAAAATAACTGCTGTCGGCGACCGACGCCTTGTTGCTCAGGTCTTTCTTGATGGCTTCGGCCTGCGACAAGAGAACCGGGCGCAGCGTCTCTTGATGCGCCTGAAGACGCTCACAGCCCAGATCGGCGATCCACGAGTCAATGGTTTCGCCGCCATAAACCAGACCGCGCGCGGCAAGCAGCGAAGCGCGATGCTGGCCCATGCCTTCGCGCCCGCCGCTGGAATTGGGCGGGTGCGTGCGAACAATGGCGAGGTCGAGCGTGCCGCCGCCAAAATCCACAACCAGGATGTATTTCTCGTCGGTCAAGTCCACGCCGTAGCCCAGCGCGGCGGCGACCGGCTCGTCAATCGTGCGAAAGTGCGAGACGCCCAGCTTGCGCGTGATTTCGCGCAGTTCGGCCCGGTACGGCTCGTAGCTCTCGACCGGAACCGTCATCGTCAGGTCGGTGACTTGCCCCTCCTTGCGCCAGAAACGCAGGGCGCTGACCAGACGACGGAGACCGCCGCGCTGCGGGTCGGCGCGCTGCCGCTCGTATTCGCCGCTGACGGCCAGCAGCTCGCGCAAAAAAACGGTCGCCGCCTGCCGCGCCGAAATCGAGTCCGAACCGACCTGCGCGACCGCCTGCTGACTGGCCCGCGCCAGGGTCTTTTTGAAGGAGCGGGCGAGCGGGCCGAGCGACTGCATATCGCTGGCGTAGAGAATTTCGCGCGCGGCGAGGGCGGGCCTGCCGATAATGGCGCGGTTGACATCTTGAAAATAAATGGCGGATGGAACCAGGGGCGTTTGCCAGGCCGGTTCATAATCTACCAGGTCTTCGAGCGCTACGGTTGCGGCGTGAGTGCCAACCCATTTCGCAATGAGCGTGTTGGTGGTTCCTAGATCAATGGCCCAGTGCGTTTCCATAAGACGGAAGCGGTACCCCTTCCCCCAAAATCGCAAATTCCCGAACGCTTTACAGTGTATTATACAGACTTCTGGCGTGTAACACAAGGGGCGCGGCGTGTGAGGGCGTGGGGAGGGGGTTGTCTCGACAGGAAATGGGAAATAACGAAGCGGGGTTAGCGAATGAAGCGAATGGGACAAAGGTTAAGCGGAACTAGCGGCGCAAACTCATGGCGGTCGGAAGTGACGACTTCCCCGGAAATTTCTTGCGCCAGCGCGATGCAAAAACAGTCCGCAAGCGAAATGCGCCCTCTTGCTTTCAATCGTCTCACACGCCGCGCAAAGTCGCGACTTAAATCGCGACGCTCGGCAACGCCATCGGCGCGAAGCGCTAAAAGGGCGGATTGCGCTGTTCGGGCGTCTGCGTCGCGGAGAAAATCGTAATCCACTTCGATAATATTAACCGTGTGCGCGAAGCAGGCTGCTGTAGGCTCGGTAAGCAAGGCCGCAACGACATCGCCTCCCGCTTCGCCTCGTAAATAAGCGAGCATTGCACAGGCGTCGAGCGCGTGGTTCATTTGCGCGGCCTGTTTTCGCGTGCGATTTCCGCCTGCTTCTCACGTGCGAACGCCTCGCTGCCCCCGCCGACATGAGCAAATTTTCCATAGCCCTGCAAATGCGCGAACGAGGAAGAATGCGGCGCGGAGGGGATGACGTTGTCGCCTGCCGCTTCTGGTATTGGCTCATCGTTCGAGATTACAACGACCCGAACCCGGCGACCGGCTAATTCCTCCTCATGCCGCTTGACTTACTCCCATACGCCTTCGATTATGCGAGCCTGCGCCATCTTCACGCCTCCCCCGTTTATGACTCCATTCTCATATTATACGAGCTTCTGGCGGGTAACACAAGGGGCGGCGCGCAGGACAAGCGGGAAAACGTCGCAGCGAGCGGGCGGGAAAAAATTTGACCCGGCAGGAACCGAAAGAAA
>JBBRNU010000384.1:0-5011 GCA_038230115.1 Chthonomonadales bacterium
AACTCAACGCGCAGCGGCAGGAGGAGCAGGGGCGGCTGGTCGAGGAGGCCATCGAGCAGGTGGCGCGGCAGGACGTGACGGAAGCGCGCTGCCTGGTCGTAAGCGGACAGGGCTGGCCTGCGGGCCTGGTCGGGCTGGTGGCCGGGCGCATCGCAGATCGGTTCAACCGGCCCTGCGTCGCCATCGCGCTGGACGAGGCGACGGGCAGCGGGCGCGGCTCGGCGCGCAGCATCCCGGCCTTCAACATTCTGGAGGCGATCAACGCCTGCGGGGGGCTTTTGCAGGAGTACGGCGGTCACGCGCACGCGGCGGGCCTGAAAATCGTCGGCGAAAACGTCGAGGATTTCACGGCGCAGATGAACCGGCTGGCGGGCAGTATGCTGTCGGAGGAAGATTTCGTTCCCTCGCTCGACGTGGCGATGGAACTCGACCCGTCCGAGATTTGCCCGAACCTGCTGTACGAATTGCAGGCGCTCGCGCCCTTCGGCAACGCCAACCCGGAACCCTGTTTCGTCAGTCGGAGCGTGCCGGTCGTGCAGATCACGCGCATGGGCGGCGAAAAGCAGCACCTGCGCCTGTCGCTGCGCGTGGACGGCTTGAACGGCAACAACACGGTCGCGGCCCCCTGGTGGCGGCATGGCGATCTGGCCGAGGGCTTGCAGGAGGGCGGCACGCTCGACCTGTGCTACAAGCCCCAGTTCAACGACTGGAAT
This sequence comes from Chthonomonadales bacterium, assembly GCA_038230115.1. Taxonomy (GTDB): domain Bacteria; phylum Armatimonadota; class Chthonomonadetes; order Chthonomonadales; family Chthonomonadaceae; genus JBBRNU01. The sequence continues at coordinate 714 of JBBRNU010000384.1, forward strand.
AACCGCCGCTACATCCAGTTCATGCTCGAAGACATTCAAGCCCCGGAAGCGTGGTGACGGAGGCGGGAAGAGGCCGAAACATGGTCGGGGCGAGGGTCGCGGACGCGCTCGGCGCGCTGGGAGCCGCCGGTTTCCGCCTGTGGGTGCGAACGACCGGACGGCGCGTCGCGCACGCCGACGCGCCCTGGCTGCAATGCCCGATGGGAACGCCCGACCGCATCGGGGCCGAATTCTACGATACGCTCGCGCAGCGCGAACGGCTGACCCTCCAGCCCGCGCCCGACGCCGGTCTGCTTCCCGACTTCAACGCCCTGCGCGGCGACCGCTTCGACCCCGACGCGATCCACCCTGTTATCCGCGACTTTTACGAACACACCGCCTGCTATCGTCTGGAAGCCTGGAGCGAGGCCGGAATCTGGACGCGCGGCTTTCTCTGGGCCTTGACCTATTTCGTCAGCCGCCGCATGGATCAATTGAACTTCCCGGTCTCGTCGCTGGAACTTGCGGGCGGCATGACCAGCCGCATCCTGCCGATGACGGACGGGGCGACCGGGCGGCGCGTATACACCGGCTGGCTGCGCTGTCTGGCCGCTAACGACCGGGTCATTTACACCGGCCTGTACTCGACGGAGCGACCGGCGGGCTTTTCCAACCCCTGCGTGAGAGTCAGTTTCCCTCTGCCTTCCGGCAGCGCAACGGTTTTCCTGCGCCCGGAAGCGCAGCCCGACGGCTCGTTCAAGTTGATTTTTTCGGGCGCGCGTTTCGGCGATCCCGGTTTTTACTGCATGGTCGCGGGCGACGCCTGCCATTGGAACGTGCGCTACCTCCGCACCCTGCGCGAGTCTTTTCATGTTTATCTCGACGGCGCGGGCGTTCTTCGCACCGAACACATCGTCCGCTTCGCGGGCTTCAACGTCCTGCGCCTGCTCTACAAAATGGAGCGTTTCGCGCCCCTGACCAACGACGCCCCGCCCGCCAACCCGCGCGCAGAACCTATCGGCGCGGAATGACGCCCCGCGTAAGTCCCGTCCTTCCCCAAGCCGCGCGTCAGGATTGACAGCCGTCTCCGCCCCGGCTATAATGCAACAGTGACCTTCTGTCAATCGCTGCCATTTCGCTGTTTTGCATGACGAACTGTCGTGTGATCTTAAGCTGATCTATCTCCAGTCAACGTTAGACAGATTGAAGAGTTTGGCGCATGAACAAATTAATTGATGCCGTCAAACGAGGCGATACTACCCTTATCCAAGAACTGCTGCAAAAGGGTAGGGACGCTAATGGAGTAGGCCGATGGTATGGGGAGCCTATCATCCAAGCTATCAAGAGCGGACGTCTTGATCTTATTCAATTGTTGTTGGATGGAAAAGCGGAGATAAATATTTTCTCCAATTACGGTATTGACCCTCTATCAATAGCGGTCGCATCTGGTCGGGTAGATATTGTTCGCTTTTTGTTAGAAAGAGGGGCCAGTATTGATTTCTGCCTCCGGGCAGGGCATTGTTTATTGCATACGGCTGTATCCACCCGCAACCCTGCAATGGTACGCTTGATGCTGGAAGCGGGGATTGATATCAACCAGTTTGGCTGCTTCAACCACCATGGACTTGGCTTTTTATGGGTGACAGCTTTATATAGAGCCGTCTGGCTGGATTACAAAGACATGATTTTGCTTCTCATTGAATTGGGGGCTGACCCTAATATAGAAGACATTGTAGGCAGACCGGAAATGATGTGCTACCCAACCAATCCGGCGATGCAATTGGCATTGTCGAGAGATAATGCCGAGACTGCCGCTATCCTTTTGCGACGGAATGCGACCTAAATGTTCACCGAATTGGACAAGCCGCCAGCAATGCCGCGCAATATTAGAGGTTGGCAGGCGTCCTGCCAGCCTTTCCATCGTCAGGCGCGGGGCCGAACGCCGAGCGAAGAAAAGCCAATGCGAACCAGACAGCAAATTTATCTGGACATTCTCGCGCAGGGGTTGCTCACTATCCGTCGCTTGGCCTCTCAAGGCGATACGGAACAATGCCACGCCGAAGCGGATCATCTGCACAATCTTCCGGGCCTGCTGGCGCATCTGGAAAACGAGGGTCTGCACGACCATTACCGGGGAGCGACGCGCAAAAGTTATCTGAGCGTAAACAAGCCGGGATACGCCGAGGCATATACAGCCTTGTGGCAAGAGCTGGAAGAAGCCACCCGGCGCGAAAAACCTGCTCCTCCAGGCTTTATGGAAAAGATTTGGCGTCTCTTCTTGAAGTGGAAAAAGTCTAAATTCAACCGGTTGACCTTTCCCTCCGAAAAAGAAAAGGAAGCGCAACGCGACCGTGAGTTCTGGGCGGTTTTAGGCGCAGAAGTCGGGCCAGAATATTGCGCCGAGCCAGACTGCAAACGCAGGTGCATTCAGTACAGCGTGTTATGTCGCCGACACCATTTCGAGCGCCTGCGCCACAAACCGGCTCCCGACGCTTGAAACCGACCGATCAGGCTTTCACGAGCGTGGACAACTGAAACAAAGCGAAGATGTCAGGCTCATGCGCCGCAGGAACAACCGTGTGCCAGCATGGATAGGCGTCAGATAAACAATGCCACTGCTGGAGGAGCTGCAAACCAAGATTGCACAAGGCGCATTCGAGTTCTCGCGCCATGCGCTGGATCAATCGCTGCGCCGCCATATCAACGTACAAGAGATAGGCGAAGCCTTCGACAACGCTGACATTATCGAAGACTATCCCAAAGACAAGTACGGGCCTAGCTGCCTGGCGCTGGGTTTTACGACAGCCGGACGCGCGCTGCATATCCAGTGCAGCCATCCCACGCGGCCCTTGGTCAAAATTATTACCCTCTACGAGCCAGACCCGGCCTTGTGGGACAACCTGCGAACACGAAAGCCCTGAACCATGCAAGCGCAATCCAAACCTGAACCTGAAACGTTTGTCGAGCAAACCATTACCTACGCGCTGGAAATTGATGGCGTGTTCTATTTAATCGAGAATGTACCGGCGCGCGTCAGCGTGGAGACCGGCGAGCAGTTGTTCGCGCCGGAAACGGTCGAACGTTTGCAGCAGATCGTGTGGAGCAAGGCCCGGCCCGCGCGTATCGTGCAAACCCCGGTTTTCGATTTCGCGGCGTAAATTGCGTTGTCGCTGGAGTTTTATTACCGACGCGCCTTGCCCTTCGCCTCACGTTTGCGGCGAACATGAGCCTATGTTGTTGGTGTTCGCAATATTTGTTACACATTATAGAACCGCTGCGCCACGATTTAACAGAAACCTAAACCATGCAAGCCCTGCTGAACGACCTTCAAACCTGGTACGCGGCCCACTGCGACGATGAATGGGAACATGCGTTCGGCATTCGCATTAGTACGCTGGACAACCCCGGCTGGTCGGTCCAGATTGGTTTGCGTGACACTCGGCTCGAAAATAAGCCCTTTGCTCAAATCGAGAGGGACGAAACGGAGGACTCGTGGCTCGTTTGCAAAGTCGAGGAAAAGCGCTTCGTCGGCTGTGGCGATCCGAGCCGACTGGAAGAGATTTTAGGTATTTTTCTGACGTGGGCGAAATCGGAACCGGATTGGCTGACGCCTCCCTCCGAAAAAGAAATGGCAGCCCGCCGTGACCGTGAGTTCTGGGCAACTTTGGGCGAGGAAATCGGGCCGGAGCGCTGCGCCGAACCGGGCTGCGAGCGTAAGCGCATTCAATACAGCGTGTTATGCCGCCGACACCATTTCGAGACGATACGCCACAGACCCGCCCCCGACGCCGATTGAAACCGGCCCGCATTGAAGCCTGCGCCTTTTGTAGGGCGGAACGCACAACCTCCTCTATGCCGACAAAATGGGTCTTTCGGCCCTTCCACGCGCGGCGCTGTCGCACTACACTCTTTAGCTGAGCCGTTTCCGGCGGCGCTTGAAGAAAATTCGTCCATGAAAATGAACGCTGGCATGGTAATGATCGGCTTCCTTATCCTTGGTTTTGGCTGGGGAGCGTCTGCCCTCGCGCTTAAAATTCTCTTCGGCTTGATGGAGGAACGCGCGATCTGGCGAAGCGAGGCTATTGTCCGTGAGGTCAATTTCTATTTACTGGTCGTGCTGCTAGTGATGCTGGTCGGGTTCGCAGCGCGAATACGCGACAAAAATTGATGAGGACAGGCGGCGGGAGGAACGGCATGAAACTGCTTGCGGCTCTGGCGGGCGCGCTATTGGGAGCGGTCGCGCTCTCCCTTCTCACCCTGCTCTTTCACTGGGTCTTTTTCCGCGCCGCGCTGCGGGACGGGCAGTATGCGTTTGTCTT
>JBBRNU010000385.1:0-5005 GCA_038230115.1 Chthonomonadales bacterium
AAACCGACACGCCCAGCATCGTGAAAGACCGGCGCGGCGTCCTGGAATTCCTGCTCATCAACCATCCGCTCGACTGCCCGGTGTGCGACCGGGGCGGCGAATGCCCGCTGCAAAACAACACGATTTTCTACGGAGCCGGAACCAGCCGCTATACGGAAGAAAAACGTCACTTTCCGAAAGCCTACCCGCTCTCGGATCACGTCGTTTTCGACCGCGAGCGCTGCATTCACTGCGCCCGCTGCACCCGCTTCACCGAAGACATCAGCGGCGACGCGCAACTGGGATTTCTGAAGCGCGGGGCCGATATGGAAGTCGGCACGTTCGCGCAAACCAAGTTCGAGAGCAAGTTCTCCGGCAACGTGATCGAACTTTGCCCGGTCGGCGCGCTGCTTTCCCGCTCGTATCGCTTCAAGGCCCGCCCGTGGGATTTGCATTCGCAGCGCTCGGTCTGCTCGAAATGCTCCAACGGCTGCAACATCAAAATTGACTACCGCCTCGACCAGCTCCAGCGCGTCAACGCCCGCCTGAACGAGGCCGTGAATGAAGAATGGACGTGCGACAAGGGCAAGTTCGGCCACGATTACGTATCGTCGGCGGAACGCCTGCGAACGCCGCTCCTGAAGCGCAACGGCGAATGGATTCCGATTGACTGGACGCAGGCGTACAGCCTCCTGGCGTCGAAACTGCGCGCGGCAGGCTCCAACGTCGGCGGGATCGGCGGCGAGCGCGGCACGAACGAGGACAATTTCGCCTGGCAGCGTCTGTTCCGCGAATTTCTGGGCAGTTCCAACCTGGACTCGCGTCTGGGCCGCTACAACGGCCCGGTCAACGCGCCGCTTTTCGACCGCTTCGGCTACCACAGCATGGGCAACGCGATTGCCGACCTGGAAAACATGAAGTCCCTTTTCGTGATCGGGTCGGATTTGGAGGACGAGCAGCCGATGCTCTTCCTGCGCGTTCGCAAGGCGTGGCGCTATAACGGCGCGTCCGTCGTGTCGGCGGTAGATCACGTCAATCAGGACACGACGCGCGTGGGCGATTTCGCCGCCGTCGAGATGGTCTATCAGCCGGGAACCGAAATCGCGCTCCTGCTCGGTCTGCTCAACGTCCTGTTCGCGGAAAACCTGCTGCCGGAAAACCCGGCCCTTGATCTCGCGGCCCTGAAGCGCAGCGTGGCGGAGTGGACGCCGGAGCGCACGGCCCGCGAGACCGGCGTTCCCGCCGCAAGCCTTCAGGCCGCCGCGCGCTTATTGCTGGCGAAAGGCCCGCTCGCCATTGTCGCGGGCAAGACGGTCACGGAGCATCCGCAGTTCGCCGACATCGCGACCGCGCTGGGCAATCTGGTTGTGGCGACCGGAAATGTCGGCAACCTGAACATTCCCGTCCTGGAAAACAACTCACAGGGGGCGCTGGACATGGGCGTTCTGCCCGACTTCGGCCCCGGCTATCAGCCCCTCGCCACTCCCGGCCTGAACACGCAGCAGATGCTGGAAGCCGCCGCGACCGGGGAGCTGGCCGTCCTCTGGCTGGCGGGCGCGAAACTGGTGGAAAAGTATCACAATCCGGGTCTAGCCCGCCGCGCGCTGGAAAACTGCCCGTTCGTGGTCGTGAACGAGCTGTTCCTGACCGAAACCGCGCAGTTGGCCGATCTGATTTTGCCGGTCGCGAGCGTGGCGGAAAAAGACGGCACGTACACGAACGTGGAACGGCGCGTCCAGCGCATCTACAAGGCGTTCGACATCGCGCCCGACATCAAACCGGACTGGCTGATTTTCACGGAAGTGGCGTCGCAGCTGGGCGGCGCGATGCCCTACTTCTCGGCCCGTGACGCGCTGCGCGACATTGCCGCGCTGGTTCCGATTTACGCTGGAATCACGCCGAAGAGTCTGGGCGAGGCGGGCGTGCGCTGGTCGTATCCCGCAGGCGAAGCGAAACCCGCCGCGCTTGTCCCCATAACGTATTCTCCGACCCGTGAATTGGCTGGCGTGTGACAGGAGCGACTATGCTGGGGCAAATTGCCGTCATTTTTCCGGCGTATCTTAACGCCGGGCCGCTGAAAATTTACCTGCCCGACCTGGTTCCCTATGTCGCGATGGCAGGAATTCTGGGCTTCGTGCTGACGATTCTGCCGGGGCTGATTTGGATCGAGCGCGTGGTGATCGCGCTGATGCAGGATCGTTCCGGGCCAAACCGGGTCGGGCCGCGCGGATTGCTGCAATCCACCGCCGATGTCGTAAAACTCTTCTTCAAAGAAGATTCGCGCCCCACCAATATTGATGTTCGCCTGTATTTTCTGGCCCCGGTTTTCGCGGTCATTCCCGCGTTTGCGGCGGGCGCGGCCCTTTTCGTGCAAAACATCGCCTTTCGGGGCGAGGACGGCAGAGTGTTCGACGTGCCGGTCATGGTCGGCAACGTCAACATCGGCTTTCTGTACATTCTGGCGATGTCGTCGCTGCAAGTATACGGCGTCGTCCTGGCGGGCTGGGCGTCGAACAACAAGTATTCGCTGCTCGGCGGCCTGCGCGCGTCGGCGCAGTTGATCAGCTACGAGCTTTCGATGGGGCTGTCGCTGCTGTGCGTCGTCGTTCTCGCCGGGTCGCTGAACTTGAGCCGGATCGTCGCGGCGCAGGCGGTTCTGCCCTGGCATGGCGCTCCCGAACTGCTGCGCGGCAGTTTCCTGTCGTGGTACTGGCTGCAGGCGGGCCTGGTCCCGGTTCTCCTTTATACGATTGCGATGATCGCCGAGACCAACCGCGCCCCCTTCGACCTGCCGGAAGCCGAGTCGGAACTGATCGCGGGGTTTCATACCGAATACACCTCGATGAAGTTTGCGATGTTCTTCACGAGCGAGTATGTGGCGATGCTGACGGTCAGCGGCCTGAACGCGGCGATGTTCTGGGGCGGGCCGCTGCCGCCGTTCAACTTTCTGCCCTTCACGCTGATTCCTGGCTTCGTCTGGCTGATCATCAAGGTCATGATGGGCATTTTCCTGTATACGTGGCTGCGCGCCACGCTGCCGCGCCTGCGCTACGACGCCCTGATGAACCTGGGCTGGAAGCGAATGCTGCCCATCGGCCTGGTCTGGCTGTTCGCGATTGCCGGGGTCAACCTGCTCGTGCAGCCTAATAACGAGCTGGAAGCCGCGCCGAGTCAGCCCGGCCCGCCCGCCCGCAGCCAGAGCCTCGCGCCCGCGTCTCCGTTGCAATCACGCGTCACGCAGAACCTTCCCGCGCCCATCATTTCTGAATCCGCCGCCGACCAGACGCAAGAGGCTGAGAAAACGAAAGCCGCCGCCCCAAAAGCCGACGAAAGCAAGGCGGATGAACAAGAAGCGCGCGACAAAAAACTTATCGCCGCCATCCCGTTTCGCGATCCCGGCCTGACCGTTGATAAGTTCGTCCCGAAGATAGACACGACCGGAGCGAGGTTCAAGCCGACTCACCCGTCGCGCGCAGCGCAACCGCGTCCCGACGCATCACGCCCCGGCGCAACGACGCGCCGCCAATAATGGCAGATATGGGGCTGGCGAAGAAATTCATTTCTTTGCGCTTGTTACCGCGAAATTCATTTCGTCGCTGCCCGTCGCCCTCCGCGAACTTTCGATAGGTTCGAGCAGGCGAGAACTGTTTCGAGATAAATTGTAACCGAGGACATCCCTTATGCCGCTCGTCGTATTCTGGATACTGGCCCTGCTTTCGGTCGGGGCCGCCATTTTGATGGTGGTCAACGTCAACCCGGTTCGCAGCGCGCTGTTCCTGGTCACGACGTTTCTGTGCGTGGCCGTGTTTTACATCACTCTTTCGGCGCAATTCATCGCCGCCGTGCAGGTCATCGTCTACGCCGGGGCCATCATGGTGCTGTTTCTGTTCGTCATCATGCTGCTGAACCTGGGAGCGCCCGAAGCCCTGCGGGAGCGCGGGCGGCTGCAAATGCCCGTCGCCGTCGTTCTGGGGCTGGCGTTCATCGCCGCGCTCGCCGGGTCGCAGTCGCTCGTCACGCTGCCGCCCGCCCGCCCGGTGGATTTAGCCAACATCGGCACGGTCGAAACCAACGGTCTGAGCCTGTTCGCGCCGCAGCAGCCCTGGCTGTTCCCCTTCGAGGCGACCTCGATCCTGCTGCTCGTGGCGGTCGTCGGGGCGATTATCATGGCGAAGCGCCGCGTTTGATTTCAAGGACTTCGAGGATTTCACGCATGGTTCCCACCTCCTATTACATGACGCTTTCCGGCATTCTCTTTACGATTGGCGTGATCGGCGTCCTCGTGAAGCGCAATCCGATTGTGATTTTCATGTGCATCGAGCTGATGCTGAACGCCGCCAACCTTTCTTTCATTGCGCTGGGGCGGCATTTCGGGCAGGTCAACGGGCAGATGTACGTGATCTTCGCGCTGTCGGTCGCCGCCGCCGAAGTCTCGGTCGGGCTGGGCATCATCATCGCCATCTTCCGCAGCAAAGAGACGATCAACATTGACGAAGTGAATTTGATGAAGTTTTAGCCTGACGCATTTCTGAAGGAGCCTACGCGCTGATGCTGTCGCTTGCCTGGTTGATAGTCTGGCTGCCCTTACTCGGTTTCGCCTTCAACGCTTCGTCCGGCCTGTTCATCAAGAACCTGGCCGCGCAAAAGCGATTGGTTTCCTATGTCGCGCCCGGAGTCGTTCTGGCGGCGTTCGGGGTCGCGCTGGGCGTTCTCAGCGACCTGATGGGACGACCGGACCATCGCGCGATTGTCGCCCTGCTGCCCTGGACGAACGCCGCCGCGCCCTGGATCAACTTCGGCGGCTTTCGCGTCAATTTCGGCCTGCTCCTCGATCCGCTCTCGATGCTGATGACGCTGATCGTGACCGGGGTCGGCGGGCTGATTCATGTGTACGCGACCGGCTATATGGCCGACGACCGCGAACAGCCGCGCTTCTTCACCTACTTCAACCTGTTCATCTTTATGATGCTCCTGCTCGTGCTGGGCGAGAACTTCCTGCTGATGTTCGTCGGGTGGGAGGGGGTCG
>JBBRNU010000386.1:0-4999 GCA_038230115.1 Chthonomonadales bacterium
CAGTGCGGCGATCCGCGCTTCATGGTCCGCCGTGTTTTGCGCCGAAGCGCTGGACAGCAGAGCGCGTTGGTCTCCGCTTTTCAGCAACGCATTCTCCAGGCGCAGCAATAGGTTTTGCCGCTGTTCCTCCGCAAGCAACTTGTCGCGCTCTGCTAACTGCCTGTCCCTATCGAACTCATAGAGGACTTTGAGCAGGGCTTCTTTGGCGTCGTTCAGAGCATCGTCGTGTTTATCGGAACGTATCTGAAGTTTTTTGATCTGTTCTTCAGTCTGCGTGAGCCGGCGTCAGTCTGCGTGAGCCGGCGGTAGGTGGCGGCGACGGATTTGGTAAAGGCAACTATCTGCTTCCACATCAGATTATGGCGACCCCCATATCGCTTTGATCTGTTTGTTGATCGCTTGCTGTAGGGCGTCGCCTCTCGCGGCTTTTCGCTCCGCAACTTCCTGCATTGTCACGATTTCGGCTTGGAGTTTGTCGAAAGTCGCTTCGTGATGCCGAATTTCCGCCATAATCTCATCGAATTCGGCGATATATTCGGCGTCGGGGGGGCGGGTTTAAGTTGGTTGTGATGTCGCTCATGATTTGCGTTCCTCCGAGAGGATTATATCACAACTGCGGGCAGATGATAAAGATGCCAAAAATTGAGCGTTCCGCGCATCGCTTCGGCGATAGTCGCCGCGCAAATGACAACCTGCCCCGGCGCGAGCGCAGCAATGCGGCGCGCTATCGGAGCCTCCGATTCGGGCAGGGTGTCTTCATTCAAATACTCTGAAAATGTATCTGTGTCGAGCAAATAAACGGTCACTTCTTGCTCTGCTCTTCGGTTTGTTGATCCCGTTCGCGATTGCGTTCAATCTCTTCGCGTAACGCCTGCCACAAGGGATCACCGGCGAACAATCCGGCGGCTTCGAGAACGGGGTTTTTCTCGATCATTTCCGGCGTGAGGAACGACGCGCGGCGTCTCAGACGTTTTTGTTATTTTGATTGTCGTCCTGATTCTGGCTCCTTATTCTCAGTTTGACGAGATTGCTTTCACGTTTGGCTTCCTCCCACTCAGAATTCACGGTACGCCTCTGAATTGTGTCACAGAAGGAAAAGGAGCGGAATTCGGCGCTTCAATTTCAGCGCGCCCGCGCCAAGACCGTCGCCCGCCCTACCTGCGCCGTTTCGCCGCCTGCTGTCGGAGCGGTTGGATTGTGCGTGTCGTGGACTCTGCCGGTCTTGAGCAGGAACAGCAGCAATAGCCCCAGCGCGATGCGGTATGCGATGAAAATGCGCGTGTCGTGCGTCTTCATGAAGCCCAGAAACCAGCGCACGACCAGATACGCGAACAGGCCCGCCACAACCGCCGCCAACAGATACGGCCCCGCCTGCGCCACGAAACTCGACATCTCATGCGCCTTGCGCGCCGCCCACACCACCTTGAACAGCTTGTACAGCCCGGCAGCCGTGATCGCCGGGATGCTCAGCAGGAAACTGAACCGCGCCGCGCTTTCCCGGTCCAGCCCCTGAAACAGCCCCGCCGTAATCGTCACGCCCGACCGCGACGCCCCCGGAATCAGCCCCAGCACCTGCGCCCAGCCGACGACCTGGCTTTGCTTCAGTGTCATCGCCTCCAGGGACGTGCGGCGTTTCCCGACCCGCTCCGCCACCATCAACACCAGCGCCAGCCCGATCAGCGCATACGCGATCACGTCCAGACGCCGGAACTGGTTGTCAATCCGCTTTTCCAGGAGGACGCCGAAAACCGCCAGCGGCAGCGTGCCAAGCAACGTGTACCAGCCCAGCCGCGCGTCCACGTCGTCGGCGGGCAAATTCAGCGGCGATTTCGTCCGCAAAATCCCCGCGACATAACGGCCCAGGTCGCGCCGAAAATACGCGATGATCGCCACAATTGGCCCTAATTGCGCGACCGCGGAAAACGCCGCCCCCGGATCGTCCATTCCGAACAGCAATTGCGGCGCGACCGCCATATGCGCCGTACTGCTGACCGGCAAAAACTCCGTCAGCCCCTGCAGCAGGCCCAAAAAAATGGCTTGCAGCCAGCCAATCGGCGCAACGCTTCCTTCAAGTAGCACGAGCGCGCCCTCCTTATCCCTATCGAACTTAATTCACCTAACCCCCGGCCCCCTTCCCCACCGGGGAAGGGGGAGCCGAGACAATGATTGTGCGCTTCCTGCCGAAACGGACGGCGAAATAACAGAGAACACAAACGCCTCGAACCCGCGAACCTTGCGTCTGACCGCTAATATCGCTGTCTAGTCGCTCCCTTCCCACCGGGGAAGGGAGCCGGGGGGTTAGGTTCCCGCACAAAGTATACCGCCAACCAGCCTTTCGCAGACGCGCCGCCAACGATTTTCGGGCCATGATTGACAGCCGCCGTCCAAATCTGTATACTCTAGCAGAACCACTGGCAGATAATGAAGTGTTGCAGGCGCTTATTAGCGCGCATTCACATAACACCGGAGCAGGAAGGGTGTAGGTCTTTGGAAAAAATTTATGTGCAGGGCGGCGTTCCCCTCACCGGAGTCGTCGAGGTCGGCGGCAGCAAAAACGATTCGGTCGCCATCATGGCCGCCGCGCTCCTCGCGCCCGGCAAGACTGTCCTGCATAACATCCCCCGCGTGCGCGACGTGTACACGCTGCTGGAAATCTTTCGCTGCGTGGGCGCGTCCTCGCAGTTCCGCGATGATGGCGCGCTCGAAATTGACGCCACCCACATTCGCACGTCCGTCACGCCGCACGATCTGGTGCGAAAAATGCGCGCCTCGTTCTACATTCTGGGCGCGCTGCTTTCCCGCTGCGGCGCGGCCTCGGTCGCCATGCCCGGCGGCTGCGACATCGGCGCGCGGCCCGTCAACTTCCACATCAAGGGATTGGAGCAGCTGGGCTGCCACCTGACGCTCGAACACGGCATCTACGAGGGCGAAGTCGGCCGCTTCGTCGGGGCCAACATCTATCTCGACTTTCCCAGCGCCGGAGCCACGCAGCACCTGCTCATCGCCGCCTGCCGCGCGCGGGGCCGTACCGTTATCGAAAACTGCGCGCAGGAACCGGAAATTGTGGACCTGGCGAATTTCCTCAACGCCTGCGGCGCGCAGGTGAGCGGAGCCGGAACCTCCATTATCACGATTGAGGGCGTGGAAGAACTGCACCCGGTCGAGTACCGAATTATCCCCGACCGCCTCCAGGCCGCCACCTACGCCATCGCCGCCGCCATCACCGGGGGCGACGTCATCGTGAAAAACGCGCTCGCCGAACACTGCGGCCCCGTCCTTTCCAAACTGAAGCAGACCGGAACCGAAGTCCTGCCGGTCGAGGGCGGCTATCGCGTGCGCCGGGTTAAGCCGATCCAGCCCGTTGACATCAAGACCACGCCGCACCCCGGCTTCCCTACGGATATGCAGCAGCCCTTTGTCGCCCTGCTCTGCCTCGCCGGGGGCGTTTCCATGATTACCGAAACCGTTTATGAAAGCCGTTTTCGCTATACAACGGAACTGGAAAAACTCGGCGCCGACATTCGCGTTGAGGGCCGGACGGCCAAAGTCGCGGGCGTGGCGCGGCTCATGGGCGCGTCCGTCACCTGCACCGACCTGCGCGCCGGAGCCGCTCTGGTCGTGGCGGGCCTGGTCGCCGAGGGCGAAACCGAGATTGACGGGCTGGAACACCTGGATCGAGGGTACGAAGACATTGTTCCCCGGTTGAGCGGACTGGGCGCCAACATCACACGCGGTTCCGAACAGAAGGTTTCGGGAGGGCTGCGCGTGTGTTCCATCTAATTCCCGAACTCGGCGTTGATCTCGGAACCGCCAACATTCTCGTGTATGTTCGGGGCAAGGGAATCGTCCTGCGCGAACCGTCCGTCGTGGCGATCAACAGCCGCACCAAAACCGTGAAAGCCGTCGGCGAAGAGGCCCGCCTGATGCTGGGCCGCACGCCGGGCAACATCATCGCGATCCGCCCGATGAGCGACGGCGTGATCGCCGATTACACGACGACGCAGAAAATGCTGTCTTACCTGTTCGCCAAAGTGGTCGGCAAAAAACGGCTCTTCAAGCCGCGCGTCTTAATCTGCGTTCCCTCGCAGGTCACGAGCGTGGAGCGGCGGGCCGTCGTGCAGGCCGCGAAAGAGGCGGGCGCGGGCGAAGCCTACACTATCGAGGAGCCGATGGCGGCGGCACTCGGGGCGGGCCTGCCGATTTCCACGCCGGGCGGCAACATGGTCGTGGACATTGGCGGCGGAACGACCGACATCGCCGTCATTTCGCTCGGCGGCATTGTCACGAGCGAAAGCCTGCGCGTGGCGGGCAACCGCATGGACGAGGTGATTATCCGCCACGTCAAATCCATGTACAGTTTGATGATCGGCGACCGGACGGCGGAAGAAATCAAGATGCGGATCGGGTCGGCCTACCCCCTGGAGCAGGAACTGACGCTTCCGGTGCGCGGGCGCGACCTGGTGGCCGGACTTCCCAAAACCGTCGAGGTGACGTCGGTCGAAATTCGCGAGGCGCTGGCCGAACCCGTGATGGCGATTGTGGAAAAAGTGAAGCGCGTTCTGGAACAGACGCCGCCTGAACTGGCGTCCGACATCATCGAGCGTGGCATGGTGCTGACGGGGGGCGGGGCGCTATTGCGGGGCTTCGACCGCCTGCTGTCCGCCGCGACGAGCATTCCGGTTTCCGTCGCCGAAGACCCGCTCTCGTGCGTGGTGATCGGAACCGGACGCGCCCTCGACGAATACCGCGCCATCCGCGACATCGAATAAACGTCATTTGGGAGAACGAGCGGGCGTTTGCCGGAGGTTTTCAACCTCCGGCAGTTCCTGTTAAGAGTTTTCAATCCCCGACAAACGGGCCGCCTGCGTAACGGGAGATAACAAGGTTAAGCGGGCGGCGGCGCGGGCGCAAAGGGACGGGTATGAGTCGTATCGTAGTGTGTGGCATAAATGCATTGGCGGCGCTGGGCGTGTGCGGGCTGTTCTGTGGGATCGCTCCC
>JBBRNU010000387.1:0-4985 GCA_038230115.1 Chthonomonadales bacterium
AAAACTTTTTGGCCTGCCTGAGACACGGGCCGAGGGCGAGAGGGCTTACGACGCCTTGCCGGTCGCCATCGCCCAGGCCAGGAAGCCCGCCGCGACCGTCATCAAAACGACCGTCAGCCAGCCGAGAACGTTCGAGACAAGGCCGTTTTTCTGCGCGCCGATAATTTTTTTGTTGTTGCAGATTAGCAGCAGCAGCACGATCAGGGGCGGCGCGACCACGCCGTTCAGCGCCGCCGAGTAGAGCAATCCCTTGACCGGGCTGACGGCATGGACGAAGTTGAGCAGGTAGGCGACGACGATGACCGCCCCGATCGTCAGATAAAAACCCCGCGCGCGGTCATAGCGGCGATACAGGCCGTAGCGCCAGCCCGCCGTTTCCGCAACCGCGTAGGCGACCGAACCGGCCAGCGTCGGAATCGCCAGCAGCCCCGTGCCGATAATGCCCGCCGTGAACAGCCAGTACGCCGACTTACCCAGCGGCAGCAAAGCCCGCGCCGCGTCCTGCGCGGTCTCGATATTCGTAATCCCCCGCGCGTGCAGCGTTCCCGCCGTGCAGATGAGAATGAAAAACGTGACGGCCTGCGACGCGAGCATTCCCACAACGGTATCGGCGCGCACCGTTCGCAGCTCGTCCGCGCTGACCCGCTTCAGCCGCTTGCCCGGAGCCGCCAGCCGCCCTTCGGCCACCTCTTCCTCGACCGTTTCGCCCGCCTGCCAGAAGAACAGATACGGCGAAATCGTGGTTCCCACAAACCCCACTATCGTAAGAATGAAATCCGGCTTCCAACTCCAATGCGGCGTGATGAGACTGCGCGCAATCAGGCTCCAGGGGTGCGGAACCTGCGGCAGGAGGGCGGTCACGACATAGGCAAGCAGGGCCAGCGCCATCCATTTCAGAAACCACACGTAAAGACGATAGGGAACCAGAATTTGCAGCCCAATGGTCAGCGCGGCGATCAGCGTGAGCCATAAGGCGAAGGGCAGGCCGAACACCATTTTCGCCGACGCCGCCATCACGTTGAGGTCAGCCCAGATGTTCATCGTGTTCGCGCCGATCAGGAGGAAAACCGAGCCGAACAGTATCCAGCGCGGATAATTATCCTTGATGACGGCGGCCAGTCCTCTGCCGGTCACAGCCCCGATGCGCCCGCACATCTCTTGCACGGCGATCATGAGCGGAATGCAAAAGGGAACCAGCCAGAGCAGCGCATACCCGAACTGCGCCCCCGCGACGGAATACGTCCCGATGCCGGACGGGTCGTCGTCGGCGGCTCCGGTAATCAGGCCGGGGCCGAGGCGCTTCCACAGCAGGCCTTTGCCGACGTGACCGGGCGGCGACTCGCGCGCCTTCTGAGTATCGCGGAGGTCTTTGCGAACCCTTTCCGCGGTATGCGCGTCCGGCGACTCGGCAGGAAGCGCGCCGTCAGGCGTTTCCGCAGGCGTCGCCTCCGGCAGGATGGGTTTATCGGCAGGCGGCATAGATGGCCCTTTGCATTTATGAACCTTTTTGTTATTTATGTGTGGACACAGGCAAGACGCGCGGGCAGGCGAACAAGTTCCCCATTTACGTTTACTGTCAGGTCGAACAAACCCGCCCGCGCACGCGTGTCTGCGCCCCGATACCGGAACATCTTTCTGCGCTGCCACGTCCTTTTTACGGAATTCGCCCCTCGCTTCCAGGCGGCGTGGAAACCTCGCCGTATCAGTAAAAATTCGCCTTGCAGCATTCGCAGGAGATACACATGGCCCTATCCGATTTGATTACCAAAGCGCGCGTCAACATGGCGCTGGCGCGCGATCCGCGCGTCGGCTCGCTGGACATCGGCGTTCATGTGCATGACAGTTTCGTCACCCTGACCGGCGATACCGAAGATCAGGCCGAGTGCAACGCCGTCGAGGAAATCACGCGCCGGGTGGAAGGCGTCGCGGGCATAAAAAACGACATGACGTGCGGCGTCGGCAAAAATTTGGACATGGCGGAACTGGTCACGCACCATTTTCAGGCCCGCCTGCGCGAAGTTTTCGCCGCCCTGCCCGACAAGCACGCCCTGACCCTCGCCGATTACACGCGCTGGGCGCTCTGGCTGACCTACAAACTGCATCTGCCGGGGCATGGCGCGCGGGCGCAGCATGATAGCGTGGAAATGGCGACGATGGAGGCCGCGCTCGCTGAAATTTCCAACCAGGTCGGCATTCCCAAAGTTTTGCTGGCGATGGAAATGCTGCGGCAGGCCGAAGCCATCGCCGACACGCGCCACTCCGCCCCGACCCTCGAAAACACGCCGCTCATCGCCACGCCCGTCGCAGAAGAAGCGTAACCGACTGGCGCGCGGAACGTTCGAATGCGAACCGCGCGGACAAACGCTTTTACGGCCTGTTTGTCCGCGCGGTCGGCATTTCAGGTATACTGATTACGATGTGTTTGCGATGATTTCGCGTAATCCGGGCGATCTTCACCTTGCCCGTTTGCTGCCCGCCTTGTAATAGAAAGACATTGGCCGCTAATGCCCCTGCTCGAAACGCTCCCCGAATCTGTCGAAATGACCCTGCGTGAACTCAGCCCCCTACCCGCGCCCAGGCCATTGAACCGGGACGGAAATGGGAACGGAAATAAGGCGAATGGAAACGGGAACGGCGACGGTCTGGCCCACCCCGCGAACGGAGCCCGCGCGAACGGGCATTCCGAGGGGAAGGAGAACAACGCGCTCAGTGGGGCGGCAGGAAGCGAGGAGCCGCCCATAACCGAAGCGGAAGCCGCGCCGCGCATCGCCTTCGCGACGGACGTCAACAGCGCGGGCGAGTTCGGCACGGAATGGCTGGTCGTGGAGGGCGGGCAGGTCTACGTTTTCGCGCCGAACGGCGGAACGCGGGCCAAGCTGCGCCAGTCCATCCCCCTCGCGCGCATCAAAGAGGCCAGCGCCGAAATGTACGTCGGCAACGGGCAGATCGAGGCGCGCACCGGCGATGAAATCATTCCGCTCGTGCGCTATTCGCACGCGACCGTCGCCGAAGCCAACACGGTCGCCCGCCAGATCAGCGCGCTCGCGCAGGGCAAGCCCCTGCCCGCCGAACCCGTTGACGACAAAAAGAAAATCTGCCCGCGCTGCAAGCGCGTTCTGCCCGAAGACAGCGAAGTCTGTCCGGCCTGCCTGGACAAGCGCGCCGTCATGCTGCGGCTGGCCCGCTTCCTCGCCCCTTACCGCGCGCAGGTCATCGGCAGCATCGTGCTGCTGATCGCCGTCACCTCCGTTGATCTCGCCCCGCCCTACATTCTGGGCCGCATCATTGATACGCTGGCGCCCTTCGCGGCGCGCGACGGAGCCGTCGTCAATCTCAACGCCAACGTCGCCATGCGAACGCTGTTCCTGCTGGTCGGCGCGCTGGCCCTGACCCGGTTCGTCAACGCGGCCTGCGTGTACGGACAGCGCCGCCTGAACCCCTGGCTCGGCGGGCGCGTCGTCATGGATATTCGCGTCGCCCTGTACAACAAATTAAGCACGCTGTCGCTGGGCTACTTCGACAAGCGCAGCACGGGTTCGCTGATGTCGCGCGTCACCAACGACACCGACAACCTGTGGGACTTCGTTTCCGACGGCATTCCCTGGCTCATCGCCAATATTCTCACGCTCGTCGGCATCGGATTCGTTCTGTTTCGCATGAACGTCCAGCTTGCCATTCTCATGCTCGCGCCCGGCCCCTTCATCTATTTTCTGACGCGCTGGTTCATGCCGCGCGCCCGGCGCAAATTCCACCATGTCTGGCATCGCATTAGCAAAATGTATTCGACGCTCAACAGCAACCTGACCGGAATGCGGGTCGTCAAAGCTTTCGCGCAGGAAACGCGGGAAAGCGGGCGGTTCCGCGACCGCAACGAGCAGGTGTTTCAGGCCAGCTACGCCGCCAATGCCTACTGGGCCAGTTACTGGTCAATTCTGGGTCTGCTGATGAGCGTCGGCTCCTACATCATTTATCTCGTGGGCGGTCACAAAGTGCTGGGCGGCCTGATGACGCTCGGCACGCTGACCGCTTTCAACGGCTACCTGATGCAGTTTTACGCGCCGTTCCAGAATTTTTCGCGCGTCGTGGACTGGTCTACGCGCAGCCTGACCGCCGCCGAGCGCGTCTTTGAAGTGCTGGACACGCAGGGCGACGTGCAGGAATCCCGCCAGCCGGTCGCGCTCCCCGTGATGCGCGGCGCGGTCGCGTTCGATCACGTGTCGTTCACCTATGATAAGGCCAAGCGGGTTCTCGACGACTTCACGCTCGATATCGCGCCGGGCGAAATGATCGGGCTGGTGGGGCATAGCGGGGCCGGAAAGTCCACGATCATCAATCTGCTGTCGCGCTTTTATGACGTGACCGAGGGAGCCATCAAGATTGACGGCATTGACATTCGCCAGATCGCGCAGGAAGACTTTCGCCATCAATTGGGCATCGTCTTGCAGGAGCCGTTCCTGTTTCCCGGCACGATCCTTTCCAACATCGCCTACGCCAAGCCGGACGCCAGCGTGGAAGAGATCATGCGCGCCGCCAAAGCCGCCAACTGCCACGAGTTCATCCTGAAATTTCCGGACGGCTACGACACGCAGGTCGGCGAGCGCGGGCAGCGCCTATCGGGCGGCGAGCGCCAGCGCATCTCGATTGCCCGCGCCATTCTGCACGACCCGAAAATTCTTATTCTCGATGAGGCGACGGCCAGCGTGGACACGGAAACCGAGAAATTGATTCAGGAGGCCATCGCCCGCCTGGTGCAGAACCGCACGACGTTCGCCATCGCTCACCGCCTGAGTACGCTGCGCCATGCCAGCCGTCTGGTCGTGATGAAAGAGGGCAAAATGGTCGAACTCGGCACGCACGACGAGCTGATGGAGCAGGACGGAGCCTACGCCAACCTCGTCAACATCCAGAACGAGGTCAACCAGATCAAAGCCGTCTAAAACTTCCCGCGTCACGACAAAGCAAACCGGCGCGGGGGGGGGGGGGGG
>JBBRNU010000388.1:0-4982 GCA_038230115.1 Chthonomonadales bacterium
CGAGCAGGAAGCGCTGCGCGCGAAATATGGCAAGCGCGGAGCCACTTCGCCCGTCGTGACTGAAACGTATCTCGTCGCGCCCGACGTTCTCGCACTGGCGATTCAGGCGGGGCGCGTAGTTCCGGGCGCGCTGACGAAATATGCGCCCCAGTCCGGCGACGCCCGCCACGAACACGATCGGCAGGTCATTCTGGCGCGCGGCGGACAGGAAATCGGCTGGCTCATCGGGCCGCAGCGCGACAATCTCGTTACCTTCGAGCGGCTGGAAGGCGACCCCCTCCTGGAGTTCCTCGCCGCCTCGCCCGACACCTACGCCGTGCGCTCGCCCGACGATGCCGCCTTCGCCCGCCCGGTGAAGCCGCTCCAGGTCTATCGCAAAAGCAAGCCCACCGACTGGACGCAGCCCGGCCATGCGTTCGCCATGCGGCACATTGTTTATCTCAAACTCCCCCATTCGCTCACGCCCGGCAAGACCTATGTTGTGAGTGTCGGCGACCTGAACACGCGGCAGCCGGAAACGACCTTCGCGTTCCGTCCGGCCCGCGCACGGAGCGAGGCCGTTCACGTCAATCAAATCGGCTTTCGCCCCGACGACCCCGCCAAGCGCGCCTTCCTCTCGGTCTGGCTCGGAACCGGCGGCGTGCAAACCTACCCGGACACCCTCGCCTTCCATCTTGTGGACGAAGCGACCGGGGCGGTCGCGTATACGGGCCGGGCGGTTCGCGCCAAAGCCGCCAGCGAACCCGAAACGATGCAGCGGGTCGAGAACTTCAACAAAACCGACGTCTGCCGCATGGATTTCGGGGCGTTTCGCAAGCCCGGTCGGTATCGCGTCGTCGTGGCGGGCATCGGCAGTTCCTACCCGTTCGAGATCGGGCCGAACGTCTGGGAGCGGGCGTTCCAGACGCAGATGCGCGGGTTGTACAACGAGCGCAGCGGCGTGGCTCTAGGCCCGCCCTACACGGCCTTTCGCAAGCCGCGCGACTTCCACCCCGCCGACGGCGTGAAAGTCGTGCAGTCCACGTATTCCGTGCTGGATGGCGGCGGCGAGTTCGACGTGGCGAAGCATGGCACGGACACGCCGGTTCCCAACGCCTGGGGCGGCTACCACGACGCGGGCGACTGGAACCCGCGCCGCGCCACCCACCTGCGCGTCACGATGGCGCATCTGGAACTGCTGGCCCTCTTTCCAGCCTACTTCCGCGCGCTGCCGCTCAACATTCCTAAAATCGCCGACGTGCCAGACACGCTGACAGAAGCCCTGTTCGAGATTGATTTTTTCCGCCGCCTGCAAACCAGGGACGGGGCGGTCGGCTACGGCGTCGAGACGGACGGCGACCCGATTGACGGCGAAGTCAGCTGGCTGCAATCTTTGCCCGCCTTCGTGTACAAGCCCGACCTGTGGTCATCGTACATTTATGCGGGCGCGGCGCTGCGAGCCGCGAAACTGCTGGCCCCGACCCGGCCCGATCTGGCGAAAACCTATCGCGCGTCCGGCCTGCGCGCGATGCAGTGGGCCGAAGGCGAGTACGCGAAACGCAAAGCCGACGACACCTTGAAAACCCTGCGCTGGGAAGCGAAAGACGACCGCAATCTCGCCGCCGTTTTGGGTTACGACCTGACCGGCGACGCGCATTGGCGCGACATATTTCTGGAAAATACCTGCCTGACCGACCCCGACGCCAAACTGTTTGTCTGGGGCGACCACGTGCAGCGCGACGCCGCGTTCGCCTACGCCTGCCTGCCGGACAAACTCACGGACTCGACCTTGAAGCGCAGCGCGATTCGCGCGACCGAGGCGCAGGCCCAAACATCGCTCACTTACGCCAGCGGCAACGCCTTCAACATCACGACCGCCGACCCCGGCAAGCCGATGTTCCTGGGATTTTACAGCGCGCCCGACGCCGTGGAACTGGTTCGGGCGCATTACCTGACGCATAAGCCGGAATATCTCGCGGGCGCGGTGCAGGCGTGCCAGTTTTCCGCAGGCTGCAATCCGATTAACATGACCTATACCGTCGGTCTGGGCGCGAATTGGCCGCAGCACCCCCTGCATCTGGACAGCCGCCGCACCGGACAGCCCGCCCCGACCGGCCTGACCGTCTATGGCAATTTCGATTTCGTCGGCTGGAAAAATCAGGATTGGGCGACCTGGCCGATCAAATACTATCTGGATAGCGCTTGTACGCCGTCCGCCTGGGACTGGCCGATCCCCGAAGCCTATTTCGACATTTTCCTCTACCCCGCGACCGACGAGTTCACCATAGACGCCTGGACGCCCAATGTTTATGTTTGGGGCTACCTCGCCGCCCGCAAATAAGCCGGAAACCTGCGACCCAAATCGCGTGAACGGAAGTTGAATTGGCCGAAGCGCCGCCCGCGCAGGGCAGCGGAGAGGACGAGGGGACTAAAGCATGACGACGCGCCTGACAGAATTTCCAGACCGCCGCGTATGGGATTTATCCGGGTTCACCCTGGACCGGATTTGCCTCGATTATCAGGTGAGGCTTCTCATCGCTAATGCAAACAGCTCGGTCAATATTATTATTGAAACGTCCTTGACTTTGCGCGTCGGCGCACGCAGGGAGCAAATAGACCCCGAACACGTCCTGACAACCGCGCCGCTTTTGCCTTTGTTACATCAGCCGGCCGCGTCGTTGGCAGCCTTTCGGGATGGGCGACTGCGCCTCAAATTCGAGCAGGGCGCAGAGGTCGAAGCGCTGAAAGACGAACAATACGAATCATGGGAGACGCACGGCGATGGGGAATTGGACGACATAAATATGTCAGTCACCCCCCATGAGGGGCCGCCCTGGTACGAGCCGGTTTCCTGACATTGCGAGCGGCGTTTCAGAAGGCGCGAGGCGTGGAGCGGGACATGTGCAGGGCCAGAAATGCGGGACACATCTACAGGGCGCTTTCAGTCTACTTGAACGTCCGCTTGCCATCGTACTTGTGAGGAAAAGCGGCGACCTGCAATGCGTCCCAATAAACGATGTTATGCAGATGTTTGCACTTTTGAACTTCTACCAAATAACTATTCGCGCGTAAGATAAAGGTCAGATTCCACATCCGCCGGACGCATTCTTGAGCATTCGTCCGGAACCAGAAAATAGCCCTTCCTCCAATCGAACGGTTATCGGGAACGGGTAAGTTTTTGTTGAACCAGGCCAACGTCTCTTGCAATTCCTTGCGTTCATCCGCCCTGAGATCGCCAGACGTTACGAGCGCGCCCGCGGCTGAAAATAGTCCTTGCGGTTGGTGTGAGCCTTCGTCTATTTGCGTGATAACAAAGCGTATATACATTTATTGGCTTCAAGGACGAAGGTTGGTTTTCACGAAATTGTCTCCGTCACAGATACCGATTTCGTACCGATTTCGCCGCCAGCAAGTTGTGAGGAACCTTCCTAATTTGGTCGAAACTCCTGCCAGTAAATGACGCTCGTTTCATTTTGGCGATTGCGCTTCCAATGCCTTTTGCAGCGCGTCGTAGCGGGCGAGCGGCGACAGGTCGGCGAGGGCGCGGCGCAGAGTCAGCAGGTCGTTGAGTTCTGAGGGCGAAAGCAGATTCGTCTCGTTGGCCGAAAAGCAGCGCCCGATGTCGAGGGCGGGGTACAGCCGTTCGCGAGCCAGAGTGGGCGAGAGCGGGACGCGCCACGAGGTTTCGTGCAGGATATGTTCCAACAGGCGCAGGTGCGGATGCACTTCGCGCTCTTCCTCGGCCTCGCTGTCTACGGCCTGCTGCCAGACCGCGCCGACAATCGTGAGCGAGCCGCCCAGACCGCTTCCCAGCAGGCCCGCGCCGCCGAAGTTCCCCGCCCGCTGCATCCAGTCCCGAATGCCAGAGCGCGCCCGCGATTGATCGGCCCGCTCCTGCGCGTCGGCGGCTTCCGCTTCCAGCATCGCGCCCCACAACCCCGTCAGTGAATCCACCGCAAGAAGAACATGACGGCCCAACTCGGTCTGGCGCTGCGCGGCTTCCAATGTCAGGTCGGCCACGCGCAAGGTCTGCTCGACGGTCGCGCCCTCGTTAGGATTGGGACACGCCACGACATCCGCGTTGGGGAAGCGCCGCCGCCAATCCGTGATCTCTTCGCCGCGCGCCCGCAGCAATAGAACAATCACGACCAGCGCGTCGGCAGGATTCTCGGCGGCGTTTTCGGCATGGTTCTGGCAGGCTCCGGCCACAACCTGCCGCAGCGTGCGCGTCAGGCCGCTGCCATGCGGCCCGTAAATCATGCCCGCGTCCCCGAAGCCAAGCGGCGCAACGGCGTCGAGCATCCTGCCGGTCAAGTCGGACGGCCCGACCGCGAGGCGCAGGCGGCGGTTCGGCGCGCTCCGCTCGGAAGCGTGCCGACGCTGGCGCGGGGAGGGTCGTTCGTCGGCCTCCGCAATCGCTAGACCGTTGACGCGCGTAATCGAGGCCAGCCGCTCGGTCGGAACCGGGCGCGTGGCGATCCAGGCCGGAACGGAAACGCCCCGCAGCGCGCCCGGCTCGTCCACCTCCTCCTCCACCGGATAGGCGTCTTCCAGACACTCGTCGCTGGCCGCTGTCGGCGATTGAAGATACTCGACGGATTCGAGCAGACCTTCCGCAATGTCGCCGGTCGCCAGATTGTGCGCGTCGGCGAGGTCGGCGTCCACTTCGATTTCGGTTCCCGGCCCGCCGCTGCGCCCCGGACGGCAAATCGTCGCCTGCCCTTCGTTGTGGCGCTGCACGATGCCGAATTGTGTAATTCCGAGCGGCATTCCAAACCTTTCCCGCGCCTGTATCAGAGTTTTACGCCAACGGTCGGCGGAAAGCCCATGCGCTCCAGCAGGGCGTTCCAGCGGTCGGGCGGCAGACTGCCCCCGGACGCCTGGTCATGCCCCAATCCGAACGCGCCTTCGCCCGGCGGCAAGTCCAGCCCGCGCAGGTACGCCAGCACGCTGACGCCGGGCGCGCTGCGCGCCGAGAAGTTGACCCGGCCCGGCATGTAGCC
>JBBRNU010000389.1:0-4948 GCA_038230115.1 Chthonomonadales bacterium
CTCGTGACCTGCCCATGATGCTGAAGCGTCATTTGAAAATAAATGTCGTTTTTGCCCGCCGCCTCGACAATCGCGTCCCACTTCCGGGCGGCGGCGAGGTCAATCTCGCCCAGTTTCGCCGGTTTGCCGTTCGCAGGCCAATCGAGATTTTTGCCGTCCCAATGCGTCATCCAGACCCGCGACCAGTTTTCCTGCGCCTGATGCATCTTGCCGAACAGGGTGGGGATGTCCGCCTGTCCGCCGTTTTGCCACGCCACGTTATGCCCGATGGGAAAGTATCGCGCGCCGTTGTCGAACACGAATCGGCTGTGATCGCCCCGGTCTACGCGGACAAAGCCGGGCTGCGGGTCGCCGCCGACCGTCCATTCTTTCGGCTCTAATTTCTCTTCGTGGACGGTCTCGCCGTTGAGTTTGACCGTGACGACCGAATACCTTCCCGGCGCGCTCGGCGTGTAGCGCATTCGCCAGGTCGCGTCGCCATCGAAGAAGGCCGGAACCTCGACCTTGCCGCCGTCGGGCTTGTTCAGCGTGACCTGCACGTTGACTTTCTCGAAATCGAACGGGTCGCCGGGCAGGCTGCCCAATCGGAAGGCGGTCGCGATCATCGGGTACGCGCCGCGCCCGACCGCGCCGGTCTGCTCGCCGTTCGCGCCGCGCCCGTTTGCGCCCAGGGACGTGTTGTAGCCGCTGCCGATGTCGCCGCCCAGTCCGCGCGACAACCCGCCGATGTCCTGCCCGCCGCCGCAGCCTGCCAGCCCCACCCCGCCCGCAAGGGCGACCAGACCGGCGATGATTGCATTATACTGATGACCCCGCCGAGCCAAAGTGGAAGTAAAATTATGGTT
The DNA here is from genome assembly GCA_038230115.1 of Chthonomonadales bacterium. Lineage (GTDB taxonomy): Bacteria > Armatimonadota > Chthonomonadetes > Chthonomonadales > Chthonomonadaceae > JBBRNU01. The sequence continues at coordinate 846 of JBBRNU010000389.1, forward strand.
TCGATGTAATCGGTAATTCATTGTCGCTTGCCCTGCGCGTCTTGCGCTCTGATTCTGATAAGGTCTCTTGGCATCTTTGTTAAAAGAGGAGGGCCACTCTGACTTCTTTACGCAATCCGGCCCGAATCGTGAGCGAGGGCAGGAATTGACTGCGCCCGCGTCCAACTCAGCGTCAGGGGGAGAACGGGAATAAATCCCCGTTCTGAAATGCACAGCCCGCCTGCGCGGGCTGAAGACGCAACAGCGTAAAAGATTGCGCGGGCTGAAAAAGCGTCTCGCCTCCTCTGCTTTCGCTGGTTAGAAACGCGCTCCGGCTTTTGGCATTGGCATTCAAGGCCACGAAGGTGGTCTTCGCATTTCAGAACGGGGTTTCAATCCCGTTCTGCGCTCGTTCTCCCCGCGCGCCGCGTAAGAAATCGAAAGAAGGAACTGGTTATGCTGCGATTGGGGCCGCACTTCGACCCGCCGCTTGGCGACATTCCCGCGCGTTTAGAGCAGGTCGGCCTCGCCACATTTCAAACCACGCTGCGCGACCCGCACCGGCTTTCAAAAGAGAGTGTACCTGATGACGACGATCAGGCGGCCTACCGAAGCGCGGCGCTTGGGGCGGGGGGCGGGCTGTGGGGCATGGCGCACGCCTCGCTGCTGACCAATCTGGCCGCGCCGGACGCGCGGGTTCGTCATGGGTCGGTGGGCGCGCTCGCCGCCGACGCCAACCTCGCGGCCAGTTTGGGTCTGGCGGGCGTCTGCTTCCACGTCGGCTATCAAAAGGGCCACGCGCGCCGGGAAGACGCCCTGGAAACCGTCGCGTCGAAACTCCTGGACGTGCTGGCGAAACTGAAACCGGGCGCGCAGGTCTGGCTCGAAAACGGGTGCGAAGGCACGGAACTGGGGCAGTCGCTGGACGAGGTGGGGCTGGTGGCGCAGGCGGTCGGCGCGGCGGGGATCGGCAAACTGGGGTTCACGCTCGATACCTGCCATCTGCACGTCGCGGGTTACGACCTGGCCGCGCCCGACGCCCCGCAGCGATTGGCCGACGACCTGGACTGCACCGGCCTGACGCCCTATCTGTCCGCCTTGCACCTGAACGACGCGCGCGAAGCCTGCGGCAGCCACCGCGACCGCCACGCCGCGCCGGGGCAGGGAACCATCGGCGAGGGTCTGCGCCGCCTGATGGCCCATCCTCGTTTCGCCCCTCTTCCCTGCATCCTCGAAGTCAGCCTCGCCGACGCCCTGCAAGGCATCGCCTTCCTGACCGCCCACCCCGACGCCTGACCAGCCCAACCGCCTCGCTAAACCCGGCGCGTCCGCTGGCGTGCGAACTGTTCTCTGTTCGCCCTTCCAATGATTGGGTTTACATTGCGGGGCTTGGGAACGTTTTTGAGCGTGAAGTGTGCGTTGCTGTTGTTTTCAAGGTAGAGAATCTTGCCTTTGATACTGGTTCCGTCGCTGAACGCGCCGAAGAGCGTGTACTGGCTGTAATAACCAAACGAGGCTTGTGGGTCGATGAGGGTGGCGCGCAGACCCGTGCCGAGTAGGTTAAGCGTACCACTGCTCCTAACGTAAAGGACAGAACCAATACTACCGCCGCTAACATTTACCGTAATATTGCCAGCAACATCTATTTCATAACCGACGTTTCCGCCGATGAGATTGAGCGTACCGTTTCCGGCATAAAGGCCGCCAAAGTTGTCGTTGCCAAAGTTGCCGCCGCTGATAGTGACCGTACCGCCGCCGTCGGCAAACAGGCCAGTGCCAATGCTGCCGCCGCTGACATTTATCGTGCAGTAACCATTGGTGACCAGTTCATCATTAATGCTGCCGCCGCTCATGGTGAGCGTACTACTCACAAGGCTGAGGAAACCAATACTGCCGCCGCTGATAGCAATCCTATTGCCGCCGTGAGCATCAATATGTCCAGCAATAATACCTCCGCTAACATTGACCGTACAGCCGTTATAAGCAACCAGCTTATTAGGAATGCTGCCGCTCATATTGATCGTACTGTTCTTTTCGGCAAACAGGATATTACTAATGTTGCCACCGTTGAGATTGACCGTGCTGTTATCGGAGGCAATCAGGTCAAAGAAACCGTTGCCGACGGCAGTGGTGCCAATAATACCGCCATTGATAGTGACTGTGCTATTGTCGCTGGCTCGCAAAACTCCAACAACGTTGCCGCCGCCAATATTGGCCGTACTGCTATTATGAGTATATATGCTGCCTGTGCCATCAAAGATATTGACGATACTGTTGTTGTAGGAATCTACGCCATAGTTACCTCCATCAACATTGATCGTACTGTTGCCGAAGGAAACTATATAGGCGCTGGTATTGCCGCCACTAAAATTGACCGTACTGTGGTTGTATGTTTCCAGTGCGCCACCATAAATGATACCGCCGCTAACGAGGTCAATGGTCGGGCTTGTGGGAGGCTGGCCGCTGGCATCGGGATAGCCGACAATAGCATTGCCGGTCACGGTGTAATTGATGGTGGCGTCGTTGGGAAAGTAGGTATCCTGCGCGTTGGCAGTTTGCGTCAGGGCGAGTAGGAGCAGCGCGACGGGTAAGGAGGCGTGGCGGAAAATGAAGCGCGGCATGGATTCGTGTCCTTTCGGCTTACGGTTGGGTTTTGCGCCTCGCAAAGTCAAAGGCCGCAACGAGGTTCGTATAATTACCGTCATTGCAAGAATTGCGCCAGTTCGCGCGATTTTGCCGAAGTTTATTTTCGGGCGGTTTTGGGATGGGCGGGCTGTGCAACGCAGCGGGCGGAGCAATTGGCGCGGCAGGCAGGCGGGCGAAAATCAATCTGCTTCTATCGCTGCTCCCGCCCACTCCTCGAACGTGCGCCGCTCGAAGGTTGCATAGGCGCGCATCAGGGCGAGCGCGTCCGGCGTCCTGACGACGGACGGCACTTTGGCGATGGGGCAGGGCAGCCACTCGACGTGACCCAGCAGGCGGCAGATGAGCGGGCGGGCCGCATAGACGGCGCAGCGCCCGTTCGCCATGTCGCGATACCGGCACATTTGCACGGTCACGTCGTCACCCAAATCCACCGTTTTGTCCTGCGCCTCGATCTGGCGCAGGTCGGCCCGCGCGTCTTCCGACAGGCCAGCGATATGGGCTTGCAGGGCGTCCCATTCCGCCCGACTCGCCGGAACGCCCGCCGCGCAGCGCAGGCCGCAGGCGTCGCATCCGGAACAAACGTCGAGCCGCATCTGCCCCTCGCACCGCGCCCGTAACTCGATGTACTCGCCCCGAACGTCCGTCATCCCGCGCGCCCGCTTTCCTGCAACCCGTTCCCGTCGTTTCTGCCAATCCCGATGGGCGGCAGTCGAATGGCGCTCGCCCGCTACAAGTGCATCTGATCGTCGCCGTGCAGCGTCTGGATGTAGTTGAGCTGACCGTCGTGGTACATCACGTGGCTGACCGGCAGTTCGGCGATCCGCTTTGCGGGACGTGAGACAACCTTCCGCCCTTCTATGTCCTGACGTTTCTGCATATCGTTCATCATGGCTTTGATATCGCCGCCAAACTTCTCCGCGTAAGATTCGCGAACCGCGCGAATCTCTGACAAAACGGGATCAAGTTTTATCGTTCTCTCCTCATCAGTTCTTCGGGCGTACAGATAATCGGGGCGTGATAGCCAAACGATTTGCAAACCGCTTCAATGGCAGGGCGCAGGGTGGCATTGGCGATATGCGTACAGTTCCACGTCAGCAAAAAGTCGATTCCGTTGACCACTGCCAGAGCGATATGCGCCGCATCTGCTGCCGCTCGGTTCGGCAGGGACAAGTCCTGCGCCAACGCTGCGATCAAGCGTCCACATCATCCTTCCGCGCCAGAAGCGGGAGGTCGGCAAGCGCTTCAAGACGACGCGCGGCGGCAACGGGATCGCCCGCGCCCGCCTCATCAATTACCAGTTGCGAGATGAACAACTCGAAGCCCTGTCGCTCCGTGTCCCACCACTCGCGGGTAATCTGCTGACGCGCCGCCATGACCAGTTCAGGACTGCGCCACGCCGTCAGATAACTCGGTATCGTCGTTTCCACATAGACGGTATCCATGCCTCTACTCTACCATACCCCGCCTACCAGTGCATC
>JBBRNU010000390.1:0-4937 GCA_038230115.1 Chthonomonadales bacterium
CGCCAGCGCCGCGCGCCGCCTGCTGCAAGATTGGCGCAGCCTGCTCAGTCTGACCGAAGAGACGCAGGAATATCTGCTCGCCTCGAACCTGCCCGCGCCCCTGCTCCGCCGTCTCGTCAACGCCGTCAGTCCGCTTGTGGCCCGCTCGCTCCTGACGCGCAGCGAGCGCTTCGCGTTCCTGCCCGCGCCGCCGACCGGAGCCATGCCGTCCGATGCGCCAACCGCTCTTGCCCTGCCCGACACGCCCCTGGTCACGACGCCCCTGCTAGCCTTTTTCCCGGCCCTCGCCGCGCAGGAGCTGGCGAATTCTCTGGCCCGAACGGTTCCGAGCGCGCAGCCCGCCGACACGCCCGATGAGCGCGCCCGCCGCCTGACCCCGCCCCCAACCGAAACGCCCGGAGCAGCCACGACGCCTGCCGCTGCCACGACCTCGCAGATCGCGCCGCCCGCCGCCGTTCTTGCGCCCGCGTCTCCGAATGTCCCGATCACGCAGAGCGTTTCACCTGTCAATGCTGAACTCGCGCTGCCCCTGTTCACGCAGGCCGCGCGGTACGTGTTGTGGACGGGCGACCGCCCCTTTCTCGCCGCGCGCTGGCCCGTTCTGAAAACCCTGCTCGCGGGTCTGTTGTCCAGCGTGTCGGGGGCAGCGGGAACGAGCGGCGACTTTCCGACCGCGTCCGCCGCCGGTTCGTCGCTCACGCCCGCCGACTGGCTAACCGCCCTGCATTACGGACAGAAGCTGGCGGAGAAGAACGGCGACGGGGAGACGGCGCAACAGTGCGCGGCGGCGCGCGAGCATTGGACGGCGCAAGCGGGAGCATCCGAGGCGGAAAAAAGTTTGGCGGAAGAGGGAAAGCGGCTGGCAAGCGCGCCGGGAACCGCGTTCGACTGGAACGCCTTGTACGCGCTGACCGGCTTCGACTTCGACCTGGATGCGGGCGAACTGACGCTGCGACCGCCCTTGCCCGGCCCGCGCGGACTGGCCGCGCCGCTCTTTGCGCCGACGTTCTGGGGGTCGCTGCACTACAGCCTGAACGCGCGGGGCAGCGCGCTCATCTTCCGGCTCGACCGCGCCCTGAGCTATGTCACAGGCGACGCGGCCCGCACGCCGACCGGCGGGACGACCCTGACGCTGAAAACCCTCCGTGTCAACGACCTGCCGCCCGGCTGGACACGCCCGAACGCCCCGCCGAACGTGCGCGTCAGCCTGCGTCAAACCGTCCTCGGCGTGCGCGCCCGGCGCGAAGCGGGCCATCTCCGCCTGGACTTCGAGACGCCGCTCGCCCTCGCCGCGGGCGACCGCCTGGAAATTGACGTCCTGCCCTAAAACAGCCCTGTGAACCTGATAGGAATGCCACCTAATCCCCCAACGCATTCGATAGTCAATTCACCTAACCCCCCGGCCCCCTTCCCCACCGGGGAAGGGAGAGCGAAACAATAATTTCGCGCTTTTCCCAAAAAGAGCCAGCGGAAACATTGTTAGCCTGCAAAATCGGTAGTGGGTCAGCGTGCGTTGTCCAGCCCTCTTGTATTCCGGCAAAATCGGCTGATCTTGTTCTCATGGAGAGCCGCCGTTCTTTGCCGCCAACGGGGTTAACAACGCGAAATGAACCACTAACGCAAAATCTTCTCCTCGACCATCAGTATTGCTGTTTGGTCACCCCCTTCCCCGGTGGGGAAGGGGGATCGGGGGTTAGGTGAACGGTCCAATTCCTGAACGGATTCCCTAGCCCTCGTCGCCTTCTTCTTCCCCCCCGCCATCGGCGGCGGCGTTTTTGGGCGGCGGGGCGGCGCGTCCGCGTTTTTCGGTGTAAAGCCGGGTCAGCAGGGCGCGCAGGTCGGCGGTTTTATAGGGCGGCTCCAGGCAGATGTCGCAGAGCTGGTTTGGGGCCGAGTCGGGAAAGCCTTCCGGGGGCGTGGCGCAGTCTTCCACCAGCCCGACCAGCGTCATGCCCTGCGCGCGACCGGCCTGCACGGCGCGGAAAATCGCATAATCGCGCTGCCGTCCGAAGTCGCCGGAAATCAGCAATATGTCGGGCGGGCCGGGCAGCCGGGCGACAATCCCCACCGGGTCTTGTTTGTTGAGCAGGCTGACCACCTCCCACCCTTCCAGCGCCGCCGCGCGGTCGGCCCGTCCCCGATAACGCGGGCGATGGATGGCGATCAAGACGCGGAAGGGCGCGGGAACGAACGGGCCTGCGGGCGCGTTGGTCTGCCCCGCGCTGGGAGAGGCGGGCCATTTCCCCTTGCGCTCTACGATGTTCAGAGCCTGGGCGCCCGCGCCTGCAGGACGTGAGCGCGGCCCGCGCGAGGGGCCGCGTCCGTCCGGTTTGCGGTTCGGTCGGCGGTCGCCAAAAGGCTTTTTGCCCGCCGGACGCGGGCCAGGTTTGCGACGGTTCATAATCAGTATCTCAGTCCAGTTCGTAAGGCGGCATCTTCCGAATATATTTCAAAACCGTTCTCGTTCCCTGGAGCAGAATTCAGCCTGAGAACAGAGCGGCGTTTAGCCCGCGCAGGCGGGTTTCACAATTCCAGACCGGGGTTTCAACCCCGTGTCTGACGGTATGAGATGGCTTGGCAGCGCGTTTGTTTTTGATCCGACGAAGCCGGAGTCACCCTTTCAGGGTCGGGTGAACGGCGGTATACACGAAGCGGCGGGTTGCGGCCAGGCACTCTTCGATGTAGGGCATGGGGTTGTCCTCATGCTCTTCGTATTCCAGCGCAATGATGCCGCGTTTCGGAAAGCCATTCGCGTTCAGGGTCTTGAGCAGGATCACGGTGTCCAGCCGGCCCTTGCCGATCTCGGTAAACGCCGGTTTGCCCTGCGCGTCCTGCCCGACATCTTTGAGGTGGACGCCGTACAAACGCTTGCCGAACTTCGCCGCCGCCGTCACCGGGTCTTCGTCAGCGCGCAGATAGTGGCCCGTGTCGTCGCAGGCTCCGATGCGCGGGCTGTGGCCCTCGATAGCGGCCAGAATGGTCTCCCATTTCGCGTAGCGGTTGCCCGGCCCGTGATTGTGAATGGCGATGTTGATTTTGTACTCCTCACACAGTTTGTCGAGCAGACCGAAAGCGTCCGGGTCGGGATCGGCGGACAGCGTGGGAATGTCGAGGGCTTTGGCGAAGGCAAACGTGCGGCGCGCATCGGCCTCGTCGTTGCGGAAATTCACGACGCCATACGCGGCCAGCGTGATGTTATAGGCGCGCAGTTTCGCTTTGTAAGCGGCAATCGCGGCGGGGTCATCCGTGATGGGCATGTGGCCGGGATACGCTTCGAGCCAGCGCAGGCCGAGCGATTGTGTGCGCGCCAGCATCTCGTCGAATGAGGAGCCGCGCAGAGAATACGATTGAATGCCCATGCGAAACGGGCCGTAGGGGTTCGGGTTCACGGGCGGCGCGTCGGCAAGCGCCGCCAAACCGGGCAGCAGGCTCGCTCCCGCCAGACCCGCCCCCGCGCGCGTCAGCAATTCCCGGCGCGTCCATCGCGTCGTTGGTTCTTTTTGGGTTGCCATCTTACTTCTCCACGCTCCTTTTTTGCCAAATCTTATTCAAAGGCGCTTACACGCGGCGGGCGCGCTTGGCGCGGGCTTTTTGCGTCGTGTCCACGCGAATCTTGGACTGCACGAACGCCTGTTGCAAAAAATAGAAAAAGGCGTCGCGTTCCGGGCCGCGCACGACGGCCTGCTCATGCGCTTCGGCCAGCGCCACCGGATAGCCGTCGCCCTTGCACGCCTGATCCCAGCAAAGGGCGTGGGTTTGAGCCAGCAAATCGGCGTTCTGCGCCACCCACTGCGGCAGTTCGATGCGCGCGATTTCCTGCCCGGTGTTCAGGTAAAAGAAATGGATTTGCTGCTCCGGCGTGTATTTTCGCAGGATTTTCGAAGACTGCGCCCCGAAAACCGCCGACCGCTCGCCCGGCCTGAGTCTGGACGCGAACAGATCAATATCGCGCACGCGCTCGGCTCCCGCGCATGGGGGAGCCTTGTACAGCGGGCGCGGCTTGTCGTGTCCGGGGCAAAGGCGCTCGCAGTGCGCTTCCTCGTGAGGGCATCTGGCGATCCGCAGCGAGTTCACGACGTCGCGGGCTTCCGACTGGCTGATGTAGCCGACGAGCGGCGCGTTTCGCCCGCGCGCGATTTCCAGGCTGACGTGAAAATCGTTCAGGCAGTCGTCGCGAAACGATTCGGTCTCGGTTACCAGCGGCCACAGAATCAGGCTGCCATCATGCAGGGCGAGCGCGGGCCGGTTGTCCGGCGCGGCTTCGATCAATTCCGCAAGGGCGGCCAATTCCGCCAGCTGTCGGCGCAGGGCCAGACGGCGCGGTAGAATCGTCGGCTCCTCCTCGAAAGCGTCCAGCAGGTCGTCTTCGGGGCGGGCGAGCGTGGCGCGCGAGTCGAGCAGCGCGTCCTCGCCCGTGCCGTAGCGCAGGGCGATGCGGCCAATGTTCAGCAGGTAGCAGAACGCGATGTCATGGCGGTCGCCGACAATCTGCGAGCCGTCGGCGGCATAAACGACCGACGTTGGCGGACAGGCCGGGGGCGCGGCGACGCCATCGGGCGGCTCCTGCCAGCCAGCGACCAGCCAGGACGTGCGGCTGGCCGTGATTTTGGCCTGCACCTCCTGCCAGCGCGGAACGGCGGCTTGCAGCCGACGGGCGCTCTCGTCGAGGGCGTTCTGCCGAACGGTTTCCACGCGCGCCTGATCCCCGGCAAACAGTACGATATGCGGCATAACCTGCGTGAAATCGAGCATGGCGGCGTTATTGTAGCACGGCGGCGAGTCGGCGTCAACCGGGAACGCTTACGCTTCAGGGCCAGCGCATCTAAATGACGTTGAAATCGCCCTGGTCTGAGCGGGTATCCTGAGTCATCTTTTCTCAGGAGCCTGCCGATGCCCGCCGCCACGACTTTGCTCGAATGCCTGTCCGACTTGCCCGA
>JBBRNU010000391.1:0-4932 GCA_038230115.1 Chthonomonadales bacterium
ACGCCCCGGCAGGCGTTGCGGCAGGCGACGGCGTTGCGAATGTCGCCCTCCTGAAAATCCACCTTGCGCTGCAAGCCCTCCAGATTGCCCACGCTGCCCGTCGAGACGTTGTCCAGCACGCGCACAAAGCAGCCCTGCTTCACCAGAGCGCGCGCCAGATGCGACCCGATGAACCCCGCCCCGCCCGTCACCAAAACCCGTTCCATGCGTTCCCCCGCCCCGATTCGTTTTCACTAAACACAATCAAATTCGCCGCCCGCCCCATCAAACCCTGCCCCGTACCGTCCGCTGCCTGCCCGCCGCATTTTTCGCGCGGCTCGGATAGGCGCGCGTATCTGCGCGAGGAGGAAAAACAAGCGCCATTGCCTATCGAAGGCGCGGGCCGATGCGCCGAAAACTAACCTGCGTCTCGAAACTGTCGGGAAGTTGCCGGCAGGAATCAAAACGCGCGGTTTTCGCTTTTTTCGAAATGGCCCGACCCTGTAGCCGGGCCGCGACCTGACGGTCGTCTTGCCAGACGACCGTCAGGTTTCCTTAGATAGAAAGGGCTGTACTCCAACATGCGAAATTACTCCTTGCGCGGCGCGTTCGCGCTTTGCAGCTTGACGTTTGCGGGCTTGACGATGACCGGCGCGGCGCAGGCCGCCATGCTGCACACTGGCAGCGTCAACCAGAAAATCAACGTCACGATTACGGCGGGCGCGCTGCCCGTGACGCCGGAGTCGGGCGAGATTCTCGCCGGGAACTTCGTCGGCTCGACGCTGGATAACGCGCCGCTCCCGTTTGTTTATTGCGTGGACCTGAGCCGGAACATCAACATCAACAACGGCCCCTACACCACAAATATCAACATGAACGGGCCGGGTCAGATTTTCGGCGTCGCGGTTCCCAATGCCGGTAAAGTGACGTACCTGCTGGATCATTACGGGCTGACGGCGACCACTGCCGACCAAACGACGGCGCTGCAAGCCGCCATCTGGAAAACCATGTATGGCAGCCAGTTCACGCTCAATGGGCCGGGGGCGGGAACCGACTCCGGCGTTCTGACCGCCTACAATACGTACCTGACGAACGTCGGCTCCGATCCCGTCTCGAACCTGAAATGGCTCAGTCCCTTCAACAGCGACGGCTCCAGCGCGCAGGGGCTGGTCACGTCCAACGTCCCGGAACCCGGCAGCGTCGCGTTTCTGACGGCGGGCGGGCTGACCGGCTTCGGCCTGCTGCTGCGCCGCCGCGCCCGCAAATAAAGCGCGCATTGCATGTCGCTGGCTTCTCTATCTCTCTCAGGCCGCTTGCATTCACGCAGGCGGCCTTTCTCCTGCCCCAACGTTTTCTCCGTTGGCTTCGGCAGCATTGACAAATCGCCTTTTGTGGAGAGCGCGGTCGTTCGCGCAAAGCGCAAACATGGAAACGCGCCTGAAAAAAGAACCCAAATTTTGCGCCAGACCGAGCATTGCGTCCCAAAGGACGCTTAGCTGAAGGCTCCCCAGGCACGGTTTTTATAACCGTGACCCTGCCGAATTTGATTTTGCGGTCAATCGCTTGCGCCGACAGGAACTTGCGCGCCTGGCGTCCAATAGTCCAACAACGCCTGCCGCAACATTCCGGCAATGCCCGCCGCAAAGGAGCCACGCTCATGCCGATGACCGCCGCCGAACTCGTCGCCGACCGCTACCGCCAGATTCACCTGGATTTTCACACCTCGCCGCTCATTCCCGACGTGGGCGCGGATTTCGACGCCGACGTTTTCGGCGAGATGCTGACCGAAGCGCGCGTGAACTGGATCACGCTTTTCGCCAAATGTCATCATGGCATGAGTTATTATCCGACGCAGGCGGGCGTGATGCATCCGAGCCTGAAATTCGACCTGCTGGGCGCGCAAATCGAGGCCTGCAAAAAGCGCGGCATCGCCACGCCCGTCTATATTTCCGTTCGCGTGGATCAGCATATCGGCATGACGCGCGCCGATCTGGTGTGCCGCCTGGAAGATGGCAAATTGTGGGGGCCGAGCGCGACGCAGGCGAGCTGGTATCAAATCTGCCTGAACAACAAAGAGTACATTGATTATCTGGCCGCGCAAACCGAAGAGGTTTTCAAGAACTACGACGCCGACGGCATCTTCTACGATATGTGCTATTATCCGCCCGACCCCGGCTGCTTCTGCGAGAAATGTATGCAGCGGCTGCGTGATTCGGGCCATACGCGCTACGACAAACAGGCGCACCGCAATCAGACCTTCCAGATTTTGCGCGAGTACACGACCCGGCTCGCCACCCTCTGCCGCGACCTGCATCCCAACGCCACGACCTTCTTCAATTCGCGCGTCACGCCCAACGTGCATCGCGAACTCGACACGCTCACCCACCTGGAAATCGAATCGCTGACGACGGGCGGGTGGGGCTATTTGTACTTCCCCTGCTGGGCGCGTCTGGTGCGCTCGTATCCACGCCCGCTGCAGGGCATGACCGCCCGTTTTCATAAATCGTGGGCCGACTTCGGCGGCTTGAAAACCGTGCCGCAGCTGGATTATGAGGCCGCGACGATCCTGGCGGCGGGCGGCGTCCTCAACGTCGGCGACCAGCTGCACCCGCGCGGCACGCTGGATAAGGGCGCGTATCAGGTCATCGGCGAAACGTTCCGGCGCGTCGAGGCCGCCGAGCCATACTGCCGCGACGCCAAACCGCTCGCCGACGTCGCCCTCCTGCTGCTGCCCAAAAGTCTGGACGAGGCGGGATTGGTGGAAGGCAAGCCTGTCCTTTCGGTCAGTCATTCGTTCGAGGGCGCGGCGGCGTGCCTGGCGGCGCTCAAGCAGCAGTGGGACGGACAAACGCCCGACCGCGACGAGCTTGCCAACTACAAACTCGTCATCATTCCCGATCAGGGCGCGCTCGACGCGCCGATGCGGGCCAAATTGGAAACCTACCTTCAAAACGGCGGCGCGGTTCTCTTCTCGCACGAGGCCACGCTGCATAAGGGCCAATTCGAGTTGCCCAACGCGCCCGTTCGCTATCTGGACGCCTGCCCCTGGACGCCTTCTTATATGAAGTTGGGCGACGTTCTGGGCGCGGGCCTGCCCGATTCCGAGTTCGTGAATTATCAGCAGGGTTCGTACGTCGCGGCAATAGACGGCGCGCAGGAAATGGGCGAGGTCTGGCAGCCGTACTTCAACCGCGCCCCGGAACATTTTTCCTCGCACAGCCAGACGCCCATTGACAAACCGACCGGGCATCCGATTGGCGTTCTGTCCGCCGACGGCAAAATCGGCTATCTGTACGCGGCGGTTTTCCAGGGGTATCGCGAAGACGCTTTTTACATTTACAAAGAGATGGTGGCGCGGATGCTGGCGCGTCTGCTGCCGGAGCCGCTCGTGAAACCGGTCGCCAACGTTCCCGCCGCCATGGAGATTGCCGTTCTACGGCAGGCGAAGGAAAACCGGCTCGTGACGCACTTGGTGCAGTTCGCGCCGCAGCGCCGGACGGCGACCAACGAATTCCTCGAAGATTCGGTTCCCGTCCATGACGTGGAGTTCGCCGTTCGCACCGGCAAGGCCCCGACCCGCGTCGCGCTCGCCCCCCGCGACCACGCGATTGACTTCCGGCAGGAGGGCGCGTACTGCTACGTCGTGATTCGCACGGTGGATATTCATCAGATGGTCGTTTTCGAGGGCGTGTAATGGATTGAGCGCGGCATTGCCGGGGCTATAAAAGCCCCGGCAAGGTGGAAGGGCTCTCAGAGCCACGCACACCTGGCGCGAGTCGGACGACAATCCGGCGGCGTCTCGCTGGCGAAAGTCAGGCAGGAATCGCGGCTCGGTCAGGCGAATCTCCCTCCAATCACTCGAAAACGCCCAATGTTGAATCAACGTTCGCGCGCAGTCGGCGCAACGCCCGATGCCAGTCATCGGCCATTCAACCGCTCGCAAGCGCTGCCCAGCCCCTCTCAGGAGACGCCTTCGATGCCGAACTCGCCTGCCGCTTCCTCGTCTAATGCTTTGCCGACACACCTGCCCGTGAACCGATTGCGCGGCAATCTGCCCAAAATCGGCATTCGCCCCACGATTGATGGTCGTCTGGGGGGCGTGCGCGAGTCGCTGGAAGGGCAGGTCATGGCGATGGCGCGGACGACCGCCGAATTCCTGACCGCCAATCTGCGCCACGCCTGCGGCCTGCCGGTCGAATGCGTGATCGCCGATACGTGCATCGGGGGCGTGTCGGAAGCGGCTTTGTGCGCCGAAAAGTTTGCGCGCGAGGGCGTCGGCGTCTCGCTCACGGTCACGCCCTGCTGGTGCTACGGGTCGGAAACGATGGACATGAACCCGCACACGCCCAAAGCCGTCTGGGGCTTCAACGGCACGGAGCGGCCCGGCGCGGTCTATCTCGCGGCCACGCTTGCCGGGCATAGTCAAAAGGGACTGCCCGCGTTCGGCATTTACGGGCAGGATGTGCAGGAGGCAGGCGACACGACGATTCCGCCCGACGTGCAGACCAAGCTGCTGACCTTCGCCCGCGCGGGTCTGGCTGTCGCCACGATGCGCGGCGCGTCGTATCTGGCGATGGGCGGCGTTTCGATGGGCATTGCGGGCAGCATCGTCAATCAGGAGTTTTTTCAGGATTATCTGGGGATGCGGAACGAAACCGTTGACATGACGGAGTTCTCGCGGCGCATGGAGCGGGGCATTTACGATCAGGCCGAATTCGACCGCGCCCTGGCCTGGACGCGCGAACATTGCCCGGAAGGGAAAGACTGGAACGAGCCGGGCCGACAGCGCACGCGCGAACAGAAAGACGCGGACTGGACGACCTCGGTGAAAATGGCCCTGATCGCCCGCGACCTGATGAACGGCAATCCGCGCCTGGCCGAAATGGGGTTCGGGGAAGAGGCCGAGGGACATAACGCGCTCGCCGGAGGCTTTCAGGGACAGCGGCAGTGGAC
>JBBRNU010000392.1:0-4925 GCA_038230115.1 Chthonomonadales bacterium
ATGCAGGATGGCGTCATGGCCCCGGACGCGCCGGTTGCAAACGCCGACAATCGGCGCAAACTGGGGCTGTTCGGCGAAATCAAAGCGGGCGCTGGCGGCGCGACCGGAACTCCGGCAGGCGGCGCGGTCAATGGGGCCGCCGCGCAAAAGGCGCAAATCGCCGACCGCTTCCGGCAGGCGCTCCGCACGTATCCGCGTGACTTTACGGCCTTTGTCAGCCTGACGCCGGACGGGCGGCAAGCCACGCTCTACGTCCTGGGCAGGGTTCCCGAAACCACGAATCCGAACCTGACCTTCAACTTTACGGTCGAGGCCCGCCAGCACGCGCCCGCCAGCGTGGACAGTGGGGCCACGATGGAAGAGGGGCAGCCGCTTACCACGCTGCTCGACCGGCAAATGCTTGCGCCCGACACGAGCGGCGGCGCGGACGCCAATCGCTTCTTCTGCTTCGCCTATCCCCTTGTCGCGCCGACGACGGGCGGGCAGGCTAATTTCCTGATTAGTTACTGGCTTGACCCGTCCGCCGCGCTTACGCATGGCGTCGCCCTGGCCCGCGCCGAGGCGGCGAGCGACCCGAACCCGGCGGCGAGTTGGATCACGGTTCCGATGACGCGAATGCAGCGCTACCAGAAAGACTATCATTACACGCTCGTTCGCAACACGGAAGTCGGAACCACCATCCGCGTCCTGAACCGAATGCGCGGCAAGTAGTCTGTATTTTGCGCTTGGCCGTTTGCAAGCCAAGGCGCTCTGTGCGATAATAGAAACGGAAATGTTCTTGTCGCCGAATTGTCACCGTAGGGCGCGCGTGTCCGGCGTTGCCGGAATAGGCGCCAGAACGAAAAGATTGCGGCTGATCGCTCTGGCAAGCGATCAGCCGTTTTTCTGTCCAAACTCCCAAATAGCTTCTACCCGCGCTCTTAGCAAATTCAGGTAGTTCGGCGTTCTCTTGTCATCGTTCCTGTAAGCCCTCGCGCCTGCCACCATGTCCGCTAACTGGATCAGGGGCGTCTCTTTAGAATCCTTGAATTTTGTATCGTCAATAATTCTGTGTTCGGCTTCTTTGTTGAGCGCCTGACGCAGATAAGTTTTCAAATTGCGGTTCATGTCGCCATCAATATAAACCCTGGCATTGGAAATCGCTCCAAAACCGTGTTCCAAAAGCATCCGTGTGAAAAAGTGATAGAAGTAGGTTGGCGAACGGCGCAATTGGGCGTCTTCAAAGATTCTCGTCTTTTCTACCACAATCGCGCGGATGCGGAACGGGCAGGAAGGAACGGCTTTACAGAAAGCTTCGCGGGTCGCTTCGTTTTCTTTGTTGAAGTGAAATTCTTGTGTGCGCTTTCTGCTAAGGCTGCGCTTTAATTCTTGAATGGCAGCCTCGGTTGCCTCCATTTGGACGGTTTCGCTGAAAAGGATGGCGATGAGGCAAAAGACGGGGGAGGAACCGCTGTCGAGCTTGAAACCGGCGTCGCCTGACTCATCAATGAAGACATAGGTACGTTGCTCAGGGGCCATGTCCTGTTAATTCATGCCTGCCTGCTCTCTTTCCTGCTTCTGGATTGGAAGAGGCGAAGTCGAGCGAGGCGGTTCAAGCGCGGGTATGCAGGCCGCATTCCAGTTTGGCGGAATTGGCCCAGCGCCCGGCGCGGTCATCCTGACCGGCCTCGACCGCTTTGGTGCAGGGCCAGCAGCCGACGCTTGGGAAGCCCTGGTCGTGCAGCGGGTTGTAAGGGACTTCGTTGATCGTCAGATAAGCCCACACGTCGCGCTTCGTCCAGTTGGCGAGCGGGTTCACTTTGACCAGATTGAACTTCGCGTCCCACTCGACCAGCCCCGCCGACGCCCGCTGCGGCGTCTGATCCCGGCGAATTGCGGTGATCCAGCCGTCGTACCCGACAACGGCCTGCTTCAGCGGGACGACTTTGCGGATGCGGCAGCACTCGTCCGGGTTCGCGCCGTAGATTGGGCCGCCCAGCCGCGTTTCCATCGCCGCCACGCTGTCCTCGGCCCGCACGTATTCCACGACAATGCCGTATTTTTCCCGGATGCGCTCGCGCAGTTCCAGCGTCTCCGGGAACTGATAGCCCGTATCCAGGTTGAAGACGCGCACGCTGGTTCCGGCTGGCTCGATTTCGGCCAGCATCGCCAGGAGCGCGCAGCCCTCGGCCCCGAACGCGGTCGCCATCGTTAGTTTCCGGCCATAGCGATCAATCGCCCACCGCAAAACGTCCTGCGGCTCGCAGCCCTCCAGACTGTCGCTAATGGCGCGCAGGGCTTCTGGCGTCGGCGCGGCGGTTTCCGGCGGTAACAGGTTCGTGTCCACAAAAAGTCTCCGATTTCCGTTCGCGCGCTTTTGTGCGCGGGAATTCAAGGTCAATAAAGTCAATCTTGACTAAAACGATAAATTATAGTACAATCCGCCCTGTTATTCAATACATTTCGGCTGGCTGGTTCAGTTCCGCAACGGCGCGAATTGTTCGACCCGGCATGGGAAAGCAAGTAAACACATATGAGCGGGCATCAAGGGTTTGTGCTGTGGTTTACGGGATTGTCGGGCGCGGGCAAGTCCACGCTGGCCGAGCGGCTGGTCGGCGAGTTCAAAGAACGCGGCTACAAGGTGGAAATTCTCGATGGCGACGAGGTTCGCACCCACCTGTCGAAAGGATTGGGCTTCTCGAAAGAGGATCGCGACACGAACATTCGGCGCATCGGGTGGGTGGCGCGCGCGCTGGCCCGTAACGGCGTCATCGTGATCAGCGCCGCCATTTCGCCCTACCGGGAAATTCGGGACGAGATTCGGCGCGACGTGGAGCAGGAAGGCCGGGCCAAGTTCGTCGAGGTCTTCGCCGACGCGCCGCTCGACGCGTTGGTTGCGCGGGACGTCAAGGGACTGTACAAGAAAGCCCTGGCGGGCGAAATCAAGAACTTCACCGGCGTTTCCGACCCCTACGAAGCGCCGGAAACGCCTGAAATCGTCGCGCATACCAGCGTGGAAACGGTCGAGGAGTCCGCCAATCGTATCCTGGCGTATCTGACCGCGCAGGGCTTGATCGGCAATGCCTGACGCAAGAGAGACAACGAACACAATGGCGACCGCAGCGACAAGGACGATGGGGGGGGAACGCGCCATTGACCTGCACGCGCACACGACCGCTTCGGACGGCGATCAGACCCCGACGCAGTTGGTAGAGTGCGCGAAACGGGCGGGTCTGGCGGCTCTCGCCGTTACAGATCACGACACAACGGCGGGTCTGGCCGAGGCGCGCGAGGCCGGAAACCGGCTGGGCGTGGAAATCGTGGCGGGCATCGAGCTAAGCGCGGCGATTGACCGGGGACAGTGTCATCTGCTCGGCTACCTGCTGGACCTGGACGCTCCGGCCTTGAACCGCCGTCTGGCCGAAGTCATCGCCAACCGCAACGCGCGCAACGACAAAATTGTGGCGAAATTGCAGGCGCTCGGTTTCGCGATTACCCTGCCGGAAGTCGCCGCCGTCGCGGGCGGGAATGTCATTGCGCGCCCGCACTTCGCCCGCGTCCTGATCGAAAAGGGCTATGTCGCCTCGATGCAGGAAGCGTTCGACGTGTATCTCGCCGAGGGCGGCAAAGCGTATATCCGGCGCGACCGGCTGACGCCCGAAGAGGCGATTGCGCTAGTGCATGACGCGGGCGGGCTGGTTTCGCTCGCGCACCCCAACAACCTCAAGCGCGGCCCGGAAGAAACTGCCAGCGTCATCGCCGATTTGCAGGCGAAGGGTCTGGACGCCCTCGAAGCGCGCTACAGCCAGCACACGCCCGACGACACCGCCCGCTACCTGGCGCTCGCCGCCCGACTGGGCCTGCTGACGACCGGCGGCTCGGATTTTCACGGCCCGACCGTGAAGCCCGATGTCGTTCTCGGCCACATCGAAGGCGACCGCCCGGCTCCCTACGCCCTTCTCGCCGCCCTCAAATCAAAACAGGCCGCGCGCTACTGATGTAACACCCGGCAAACTCTTTGCTGGCGATGGCTGTGTGGCGAAAAGCAAAGCGGCAAAAATTACAAAACCTCGTCGCCGCGCTCTTCGGTGCGAATGCGGATCGCGTCTTCCATCGGCAGGACGAAGATTTTGCCGTCGCCGGGTTCGCCGGTATGGGCGTGCCGCTCGATGGCCTCCACGATTTCGGTCACGTCCTCGTCGCGCGCCACAATCTCCAGCTTGATCTGCATCGGCAGGTCAATGGCGTAGTTCGCGCCCCGAAAACTTTCCCGATGACCGCCTGACCGCCCGCTGCCCCGCACATCCAGCACGGACATGCCCATCACGCCGATTTCGCCCAGCGCAATCTTCACTTCATCCAGTTTCAGCGGGCGGATAATCGCCTCGATTTTCTTCATAGGGCTGGTTCCTGACCGCTCTTACGTTGGCGGTGTTGGCTCAATGATGGCCTGCCGAAAGTTGCCCCCCAGCAGATAGTCAGTGTCGGGTCACCTAACACCCCGCCCCCTTCTACAGCGGGGTTCAGGGGCGGACGAGAGGGGTATTTGCGATTGAAATATGAAGAAAACGGGCTAAATCGGCGCGATGCCCGCTCGCTTGCCAGGTCGGTTCCATCTCAAACCCGCTTTGCATTGTTGGCTCGCTCGCTTGACAATGAAGCAAGCCAACATCCGCTGTCCGTCCCTGAATCCCGGTGGAGAAGGGGGTCGGTTCACAGGGGTAGGTATTTGGTTTTTCGGGCCGCAAAACGCCCGACGCACCGATAATTACCGCCGCGCGTGCGATAAGCCGGGCGAGCTTACCCCCCCCTCTGAGAACAATACCTACCCCTAAAGAGGGGTTGGGTGAATTGTATCCCCGCTAGGGAAGTTAGGGATTTGCGCCCTCTCCTGCCGCCGATGCGCTTTCTCAGCGCAGTAGGTCGAGACGCTGCCAGTAGTCGGG
>JBBRNU010000393.1:0-4923 GCA_038230115.1 Chthonomonadales bacterium
ATGCCAATAGCGCCAACCGCGTGGAAGGTGGAAGTCTTGTGCTGACCCTCGTGTCCGAAGGACACACAGCCGCAGGCTACCAAGCGAAGAAATTTATTCCGTCGTGCCGCTTTCGCCAACAGTAGATTTAACTCCGTCCTTTCCTCTTCTTACCTCTCTCTGTGCCTCTGTGTCTTGGTGGTTCAAACCCCTCTCCCTCAAATCGTAAAAGCGCGGCGGGCGGGAGCCGCGACCGGCGTCAAACTTCCCGCCGCGCTGTCCTGCGGGATGTCCGGGGCGATGTCGAGGGCGGTAAAACTTTCCGAAATCGCTTCCAGGCTCGGACTGCGCGCCGGCGTCACCAAAACCGTGTGGACTTTGACTTTGGCGCGGAGCAGACTCAGCCGCGCGCCTTCCAGGACTTCCGCCAGACCGTCTGTCACGAGCAGCAGGCTGGCGTCCAGATTCGTTTCGCGGCGCAGATTTTCGATGTCGCGGACGGCGATTTCCAGGGCGTCGTTGACGTGCGTGGCCTGCCCGTTGAAGTTCGTGGCGAGGATCGTGTCGAACAGCCGATCTTTTTCCGCCACCGTGCGCGCCTGCAGCGGCAATTCCACGGCGCGCGGCTCGACCGCTTCGGCGTAGCGGCGAAACAGATAACGGCAGTCGCCGCGCCCCAGGTTCGCGCGCAGGGTTGCGGCGATCACGGCCATGGCGAGCGTGGCGCTTTTACCCCGCATCGAGGCGCTGTAATCCAGCAGAATGTAAAGCAGCTGCCCGCCCGAAGCGCCACCCGCGCCTTCCGACTCGATGGGGATGGCGACCGGCTTGCGAACGGTCACTTCCATGCGCCGTGTTTCGGCGCGAAACTCCAGCCGCTGCCGCTCTCTAGGCGGAACCGGGATCAGGATTTCGCCCCGACTGAACCGATCCAGCAGAATTTCCGGCGGCAGTATCTGGTCCAGCAGCCGCGCTTTCCACACCTCGTGCATCGCGCGGGCCGGGCGCAGGGTCTGACTGGCAAGCGGGCAGTCGCGCCAGGTGTCGTCCGGCGTGAACAGCGTCACGTCCTGCATTTCCCGAATCGTTCGTTCGCGCCAGACGACTTCGGGCTGCGGCGCATCGCCGCTGGCGCTGGTTTCTATGCCTGCGAGGGTTCGCGCCACGCGCAGCCAGGCGGGATTGGCGTCGAGAATCCTTCGTATCAGCCGCTCCACCTGTTTCGGGTCGGCGAAGAAATCGCTTTCCGGCAGCCCGAAGCGGGCCGAAAACGCCGCCAACTTGTCCAAATCCTGCAAATCGCGATGCCGCTGCAGGAGGCGGTTCAGGTCGCTTTCGTTCAGATCGAGCGGGCGGCTGACCGCTTCCAGGCGCAGACGCCAGGGCCGGGGCTTGCGGACGCGCGGGCGGCGAACCGAAACCGAATGCGCGAGCAGCGCCGCCAGCCATCGCTTCAACAGAGCCAGAATTTGCAGCAGGGCGTTGGCGTCCCGTCCGGCGCGCGGCCCGCGAGGCGACACCGAAGATTGCGCCGCGCCAACCGAGTCCGAGGCTTGCAGGCCGCGCAGCGCTTCTTTCGCAGCCCGCATCTCCTCAGACGCTTCCGAAATTTGCGCCCCGCGAACCGGCTCCGAAGCGTGCGGCACTGACAGAAAAGAACGGTTCATTCATCGCCCCCTAACTTCGTCACGGCCTGCCGCAGGACTTCGACGAGCGGCGCGACCCCGGCCACGCCGCGCACCCGGCCCAGATGCCCCAGCAGTTCGCGGCGGGCGGCGAAAATCGTGGGCGTTCCGGGCAGGCGCAGGCGGAACTCGCCCGGCCCGCGCGCCGCCCCATGCCCGTGATGATGCTGATAATCCAAAACCTGCTGCGCCAGGTCGCCCAGCGCGTCATAAACCGCCAGGTCGTCACGATCAATCCGGCGCGGCAGGACGCGATCCAGAATATCGTCGAGAATGGCATGGGCGGCAATGCCGTCGGCATCGTCGCCCAGCGGGAGGGCGTAGGGCAGGTAACTCCGAACGTGGGCGTACTCGGCGCGCGGGCGGCCTTCCAGCACGGCCCCGGCCCGAATCACGTCCAGGAACAGATTCTCGCGCCGCAGGTCGGACGCGAACAGGCCCGACCGTCCTAAATGCGGGTCTTCCTGACAGCGCCGGTGGAACTCGCCGGAAATCCAGCTTTCCAGAAGCAGGACGCCGGGCGGGGCTTCCAGATTTTCGCGCGTCAGGGACAAATCATGCACCTGATCCATGTCTACCAGCGGCAGTTGCGGCGCGTGGCCGTGCGTGTGCAAATAGACCTGCCCGGTCTGGAAGCGCCCCCAGGACGAGGTGACTTCGGGCGGCGTGAAGCGAAACGCAATCCGGCTCCAGACCGCTTTCCACTCTTCGCCGTGCGGAGCCTGGTTCGCCGTCAGCAGGGCCGAATGCAGGCGGGCGGGCATGGGCGGCTGGTCTTTGACCTCGAACAGGCGCTCGTACAAAATCGTGTTGAGACTGCGGGCGAGGGCGACCGGGCCGTCGGAGAACTCCTCCAGCAGGGCCAGGTCGGCGCTCAAAATGCCGTTGTCGGTGTTGTAGACCTGACGGCCTTCTTCCAGGTAGGTGTGGGGAATGGGAGAGCCGACCAGATGATCGGGCATGGTGTAGGCGGTAATCTGAGTGCGGAAGACTTTGGCCTCGCGCACGGCTCCCAGAAAGAGGCGGGCGGGGTACGACTTGCCGCGTCCGGGCCTGCCGACCAGCAGCATGTGCTGCGCGGTCAGCAGGGCGAGTTTGAACTGCTCCACGCCGTCGTCATAGCCGACCAGATGCTCTTTGAGCGTGTCCAGGGCGCTGGAAAACGAAGGTTCACTCATGGGGCGCCGTCCCTCCGCCGCATTGCGTCCTCGCAAGGGCGACCCGTTCACGGCAGCGCGCGGGCAGGCGTCGCGTCGCCGGAAGCCGATTATCCGCCGGGGCTAATGGTTCGCCCGGCCCCGACCCGGCGTATTTGCCGGTCGTGTATAGATAAAGTCTAGTATAACAAGAACCGCAAAAATTGTCCAGCGGAGTGTTTGCCAGTATTTTAGCGGGTGCGAAACGTTGCAGGAAATTATTTTCATTCTGCGTTTCACGGCGGGTTTGCTAGTGCAGTTCCACGAGAGCAGTTGTGCAAGCCCTAATAAGATTGCCTGCTCGGTTGGATTCTTTGCCAACTTCTAGCTTTGCAGAAGGAGCAATTGTGCAGCGCACGGGCGTACAGTTGTTTGCACAAGACCTCCTCTGGAAATGCACTAGGCATGGCGCGACGAAATAAATTTTGCGCCATACGATGGGGGCGACGAAATAAACTTCTTCGCTCGGTAGCCTGCGGCTGTGTGTCCTTCGGACACGAAATTCAGCAAAGACTTCTCCGCGATTGGCATCGTGTCCGAAGGACACACGGCGGAACGCCGCAAAGCGAAGAAATTCATTTCGTCGCCTCCCGATCCCATGCGCTAAAAAACAAGCCTTTGCCGCGCTCAACTTACCCCCGCGAACCGCCCCGGCTTGACGCCGTGAAACGCGGAACGCTATAATGCCGTCAACAGAATACGCGGCCCGTTCCAAGCGGGCGCGCACACGGCAGGAGGCGGCGCAACGGTATGGCGGCATTGACGCTCCCCATCGCAACGTATCGGGACAAGGTTTTGGGCGGCTGGCAGGGCAAAAGCGCGGGCGTTACGCTCGGAGCCGGACAGCGCGGGCAGCTGACGCCGGGACGCTACAATTATTACAGCCCGGTTCCCGGCCAGCCCGCCGCCAGCCTCGCGCTGGATTTCTCGCTCGTGTGGCTCACGGCGCTCGAAGACTGCGGGCCGTCCGTCGCGCCCGAAGACCTCGCTGTCGCCTGGCTGGAACATCTGGATTACGCCCACGACGAATTCGGCTATGCGGCCCTGAACCTGCGGCGCGGCCTGCCCCCGCCCGCCGCCGGAGCCTATTCCAACTGGTTTCGCCACGCGACCGGGGGCTTGATGCGCGCCGATTTCTGGGCCTTGCTCGCGCCCGGAGCGCCGCAGGTCGCCGCCGCTTACGCCTACCACGACGCCATTCTCGACCACAGCGAGGACGGGGTGTGGGCCGCGATGTTCCTGGCCGCCCTCGACAGCGCGGCGTTTTTCCTGACCGACCCGCTGACCCTGCTCACGATTGGGCTGGCGATGATCCCGCGCACGTCCCGCTCGGCGCGAGCCGTAAAAAACGCGCTTGCTTCCGCGCAGCGCGGCGCGACCTGGCTGGAAGCGCGCGAAAGCGTTCAGCACGAAGTCGGGCATCCCAATTTCACCGACGCTCCGCAAAATCTGGGCTTCTACACGATTGGCCTGCTGTACGGCCTGGGCGACTTCGGCAATTCCGTGTGCGCGGCCTGCAACTGCGGCTACGATTCCGAAACCATCGGCGGCGCGCTGGGCGCGACCCTGGGCATCCTGCGCGGCAGTCAGAACCTGCCCCCGGCCTGGACGCAGCCCATCGGCGACCTGATTATTCCCGGCCTGGGCGTGCGCGATTTCGACGCCCCCGACACGCTCACCAACGTCGCCGAGCGCACCGTGGCGGTCGGGCAGCGGGTCGTCGCGGAACGCTGCCCCGACGTGGAGCTGTTGGATGCGGCTTCCCTGTCGCCGTCGGCGTTTCGCGAACTGGATTTCGCTCCCGACGCGCCGCCCGTCCCTGCGCCGCATTCTGCCGACGCGCCCGGTTCCGACACAACGCCCGACGCCGCCCCGTTCGCTTCCGCTAGCGCGGCGTCTCCTGCCGAGGCGTCTCCTGCCGAGGCGGGCGAACCCGTCTCCGCCGCCCCGCCGCCCGCCTCGCCCGCGAACGTCCTGCCCGGCGCTATACGGACGACGAGATCGCCAAGGCGGGTGAGAGCATTCGCGGCAAGA
The DNA here is from genome assembly GCA_038230115.1 of Chthonomonadales bacterium. Taxonomy (GTDB): domain Bacteria; phylum Armatimonadota; class Chthonomonadetes; order Chthonomonadales; family Chthonomonadaceae; genus JBBRNU01. Next base: position 4,895 of record JBBRNU010000393.1, read on the forward strand.
CCGAACTCGACGCGCTGGTGGCCTATCTG
>JBBRNU010000394.1:0-4921 GCA_038230115.1 Chthonomonadales bacterium
CCCGCGCCGGACGCCCAGACCGGGCAGCTGGACGCCCTCCAAATGCGCCGCGCATTTGTTTCGACCGAAGAGACGAAAGCGCGGATCGAACGCGAAGTGGGCGCGCTGGAACCGGCGACAGTCGTGACTAACGGCCCGTCGCGCGCGTTCCGCCTGCCGGGAGCGCGCGGAACGCTGGGCTTCATCAGCCAGATTACCAACGACATGTGCGTGACTTGCAACCGCCTGCGCATGACCGCCGACGGGCAATTGCGCCCCTGCCTGATGGCCGACGGCGAGGTGGATTTGCGCGGTCTATTGCGCGGCGGGGCGAGCGATGAGGCGATTGCCGAGCGGTTCCGGCTGACCGTTCTGCACAAGCCCAAAGAACATCGGCTGGAAGATGGAATCGCCCCAGTCGGGCGCAACATGAGTCAACTGGGAGGCTGAAGCGTGCGAAAAGTTCGCTGCCCGGTCGCTCGCGTGAGCGATCTTACCCCCGATGTTGCGCGCGTCGTGGCGCTGTCGGACGGCGGCGAATGTGCGCTCGTCTGGCATGAGGGACGGCCTTACGCCGTCGGCAGTCTTTGCCCGCACCAGAACGCCCGCTTCGACAACGCCCCCTGCGAGCGCGGCGAAATTATCTGTAAGCGGCACGGCTATCGCTTCGACCTTCGCACGGGCGACTGTCGCACAATTGGCGGGTACGGCCTGCCGGTCTTCGAGACCAGCGTGGAAGACGGCGTTGTTTTCGTCACCTACTGGGATTACGAGGAATAGCCCTGACAGTAGTTGAAAGAGGGCGAAGAAATGAATTTCTTCGCCCTCGCGTCTCCTGTGGACTTTCGACAACGGCAGGATAATCCCCGCTTCTTGCAAACGAGAGCGAGACCTTTTCAGAAGAAGTCGGCAAAGAAGCGAAAGAAGGCGAAAGAAGCGAGGCGTTCGTTGCTGAAACACACCGAACCGGCGCGCAGCCGCATTCAAGACGGGCTGAAAAAGTACAGCCGCATCGTGGCGCAGGCCCGGCAGCGCGGCATGAACGAGCAGGACACGGGCGACATAGTGAAAGCGATGCTGGGCGATATGCTCGGCTACGACCCCTTTTTCGACGTGACCGCGGAAATCAGCGTGCGCGGCCCCAACGCCGACCATGCCGTGCAAATGGACGGTCGCCTGCAATTCCTGCTCAACATCAAGTCGGTGGCTCTGACTCCCAATGCCTCGCACCTGCTGCGCCTGACGGGTTCGTCCGCGCCCGTGTATGCCGAATGGGTCGTGCTGACGAATGCCGATACATGGATTTGCTATCGGCTCGGCGTGGGCGTGGATCGCCATGCCGAACCCGTGTTTCAGGTGTCCCTGCTCGACGCTCGCCCGTCCGAAGAGAAAATCGAGCTGTTTTTTCTCCTGAGCAAAGAGGGAATGCAGATGGAGTCGCTGCGCCGCCATTGGGAGCAGACGCGCGTTTTGCACCCGGCGCGACTGGCCGCGCTCCTGCTTTCGGAAGACGTGCTGAACCTGCTGCGCCGCGAAATCCAGCGCACGGCCAGCCACCGCGTGGATCGCGAGACGCTCTACGAAATCCTGACCCGCGACGTACTGCGCGCCGACTCGCTTCCCGGCCCCGATCTGAACGCGCCGCGCCTGCCGCAGTGCTTTGCTTACGTCCGCGACCCCAACGACCCGGCTTCGTGGCGGCTGCGCTACCGCAACGCCGACAACACCCCGAACGCCGACATGCTGACCCTGGCCGCAGGCGACCTGAGCAGCGACCCGCGCGCCATCGGCATCCCCGCCGACGACCTGCCGCTCGTAAAAGACCGTTTGCGCCAGGCTTACCACGAACTCGGCGTCGCGCCCGCTGACCTTCCCGACTCTCTTCGCCGCTGATCGCTCCCAACGCGAATAGCGCTTCCTTCCGACATGCCATCGAACTCGCGTCGGACTCTCCCCATCCTGAAACTTCTCTGCCAGCCCTGCTGCGACCTCAGTCAGAGCGCAAAACACAGGGGCCTGTGAATTGCGTAACAGGCTCTTGACATTGCCCGTTGGCTTTGTTATACTTCTTCCCACTCCGGCGATTGCCAGGCTGGCCCGTAAATTTTCGTTCCTATCAAAGCGATTTCCAGCCCGCCTGCATCGCCTATATCCCAGAACCAGAAAGAGATTTCGACATGCAGCCTCGTTTCAACCGGTCCGTCCGCTCCAGCGCCGCAGCGCTCCTGGGTATCGGCGCATTGAGTGTCGCCCCGCTCGCCGCTTCCGCCGACACGTTCGCATTCACCTACACCGGCTCGTTCGGCAGCGCGGACGCCCTGAACCTGACGGGTTTGCCGACCGGCTTCTTTTCCGGCGCAACCCCGTTCACCGCAACGGCCCTTTTCGACGACGCCAGCCCCAACATCGCGGCTCCGGTCGGCGTTCCGGGTTTCGTCGCCTATTCGCCGGTGTGGGCCACGCTGAACGTCGCCGGGCAGACCTACAACGTCGCCACCTACGATCAAAACCCGGCGCAGGGCGTTACGGTAGCGGTTTTCGACGACAAGACGCCGTTCATGGCGGGCCACTACGCGACCGGGTTCCTGCAAAACCCCCTGGCGGACGGGGCGGGCTTTATCGGCGACTGGCTGTCCGCCACGCCGACCTTCAGCGGCGCGCACCTGACGTCAACCGTGTTCACCGATTATCAGGGCGTCGGTTACGGTTCCGGCCCGGCTCCGGGCGGCAATCCGACCCTGGTTCCGATTCCGCTGACCGACAGCCTGGGCCACTCTTACCTGCTCACGCTGGGCAACTACGATGAGGAATTCTCGTCCGGCACGGCGCTGAACACGGCCAGCCTTCAGGCCGTGCCGGAACCGGGCGGCGCGGCGTGGCTGCTCGCGGGCGGAGCCATAACCGGACTGTTCGCCCTGCGCCGTCGCCGCAAGTAAATTTATCCGCGTTCCTACAAACAAAATTGCCCCCGGCCTCGCTTGGCCTGGGGGCGACTTCTCTTCGCGCGTATCGCGAGCGCGATCAGACGTTGACGGCCTGCTTGTTGAGGCGGCTGTGGGTGACCGCAGTCCGTTTTGCGTCGGCTCCTTTTTCTCCGCTGGCATCCGCGCCAACAGCCTCGCATCGTTCTCGGCGTCGAACTTACAACCTCCGCCTGATAGCAAATTCAAGCTAGCCCGCGCCCATTCGTCAACACCGAAACGAACCCCCATCGTCGAGTTTTTGCGAAAAACTTTGACATTTCGTCAACTTTTCGGCGGGTCGGGGTTGACAAGCGACGGCCCGCGCCGTTACAATGGGGAAGCCTGCGAGCCGACCCGATCCGCGCGCCCCGCCGTTCACGCCCGCCCAACGCCATGCGAACCGATTTGTTCGATTACGTCCTGCCGCCCGAACGCATCGCCCAGACGCCGAACGCGCGCGGACAGTCGCGCCTGCTCATTCTGGAACGCGCGACCGGCGGCATCGCGCACCGACAGTTTTCCGACCTGCCCGCCTATTTGCAGCCGGGCGATACGCTCGTCGTCAACGATACGCGCGTGACCGCCCGCCGCCTGCAGGCCATACGCGAGTCGGGACTGGCCGCCGAAGTTTTTCTGCTGCGTCCGGTCGGCGACACGCAATGGGAGGCGTTGGTTCGGCCCGGTCGCCCGCTGCGCGTGGGCCGGAGCCTGCAAATTTTCGGGCCGGACGGCGCGCAGGTCGCGGCGCGCATCGTCGGCGAAACGCCCGAGGGCGGGCGGCTGCTCGACGTGGACGACGGCGATTTGCGCGACCGCCTGGCGCTGTGGGGCGAAACGCCGCTTCCGCCCTACATTCACGAAGCGCTGCCACCGGATCAAGAATCGCGTTACCAGACCGTCTACGCGCAGGTCGGAGGCTCCGCCGCCGCGCCGACAGCGGGCCTGCACTTCACGCCGGAACTGCTGGCGCAATTGCGGGCGCAGGGCGTCGCGCTGGCGTCGGCCACGCTGCATGTCGGGGTCGGCACGTTTCGCCCGGTGCGCGTGGACGACATCGCCGCCCACGAGATGCACGCCGAGACCGCGCGTCTGTCCCCGGAAGCCGCCGACACGATCAACGCCACGCCAGGCCGCATCATCGCGGTCGGAACCACCAGCGTGCGCGTCCTGGAAACCGCCGCTGCGCGCCTGGGGTCGCAGCCGGAAGCGCCTGCCACCGAAATGTCGGGACGCCAGCCGCGCGTCGCGCCCTTCGCTGGCGATACGAATTTGTTCATTACGCCCGGCTACGATTTTCGCGCCGTAGACGTCCTGATTACGAATTTCCACCTGCCGCGCTCCACGCTGCTGATGCTGATCAGCGCCTTCGCAGGCCGCGAAAACGTCCTGCGCGCGTATCAGGCCGCGATAGACGCCGGGTACTATTTTTTCAGCTTCGGCGACGCCATGCTGATTATTTGAGTTTTGCGGTTTCCCGTTCCGTTGGGCAGCCGTTTATATTGTTTCGAGTGGGGAGGAATGCGCCCGTGCGATTGGAAGAGTGGCAGAAATTCATCGAAACGCAGTTTTTGAATGACCCGCCCGACGAGACGGCGAAGACCCCGGAGCCGCCCGCGCCCGAAGCGCCCGACACGCGCGCACAGACCGCCCTGCCGCTGGAGTCGCCGCCTGCCGCGCCTGCGGCGGTGGTTTCGCAGCGGGTTTTCGTCAAATTGGCGACCCCCGACGCGCCGCAGCCCGCGTCCGAACCCGAAGCGAACGCCGCGCCTGTCATTGTCCCGACTACGCCCGGCTCCCTGAACGGGTTGGCGCAGCCGGTCGCGCCCGCGCCAACTCCGCCGACAACCGAGCGTTCATTCGCGACAACCTCGCCATCCGGGGACGCGCTGGCTGGCACGGTCAAGCCCCAACAAGAACCGCCGCGAAAGGAAGCGCCCCAAACGGAGTCGCCACAAACCGACCCCGCGACAACCTTCTCC
>JBBRNU010000395.1:0-4890 GCA_038230115.1 Chthonomonadales bacterium
CGTCCTGCGGACGCGGCGTTGCGCGGTTCCGATGTTTGCGCTGTCCGCACGCTGTCCGAACTTCCCCTTCCCCACCGGGGCAGGGGGTTAGGTGGCTGACTGCTATGTCGGCGCGCGTTCCTGGCGTAAGCGAATTGCGCGTCCGCAGGACGCCTGTTTTTTGCTGTCGGGGATTTTCAACCTCCGGCAACTCCGGCAAACCCCGCGGGTGCAAGGTAAGGCTATGTTCGCAGAGATTGGCGCGAAAAAAACGAAAATCGCGAGATTTATTACGAAAATAGCTTAACGCGCCCTGAAGAAGCGCGTTTGTTCCGCCGATACTAATAAGGATTCGAGTTCACCTTCCTTCTTGGGCGGCAGGATTTTGCTCTCCTTTTTCCTGCCGCTCTTTTTTCATCTTTCCAAATTCACGAGTGTGCATTCGACGCCTTAGCGATAGTTCGTAAACGTGACGTCGAAGGGCAGGTCTTCCACGTCCCGAATCAGTTTTTGCGCCGCCTGCAGCGCGTCCTTGTCCTTGCCGGTAATGCGTAACTGGTCGCCCTGAATCTGAGCGTTCGCTTTTAGTCCCGCGTCTTTGATGCGCTTGACCAGCGATTTGGCGTCGTCCATCGGAATGCCCTGGCGCAGCGTGATGACCTGGCGCACCGTTCCTTTCGAGGCCGGTTCGATTTTGCCATACTCCCACGCTTTCAGCGACAGGTCGCGCTTGGAGAACTTGCTGCGAACCACGTCCAATACCAAGCCCAGATGGAACTCATCGTCGGAAACGATGGTCATGCGGTTTTCTTCCAACTCTATCGAGGTTTTGGAGCCGCGAAAATCATAGCGGCCCTCGATCTCTTTCTCGGCCTGATCAAGCGCGTTTTTCACAATCGTCAAATCCAGTTTCGACACCACGTCGAACGAATATTCGGTCGTCGCCATCAGTGCGTTTCTCCCAGCGCCTGCTTGCAGCCGCGCAGTAAGCCGTCTACGGCCAGTTTCAGCGAAGTCAATGCGTCCTCGATCTGCCGCAGTTCGGGCTGGCTCAAACGGTCCGTCTCGATGCCCGACAGCATCGGCAGAAAGTCCAGCACGCGCTGCGCGTAGGGCGACAGGCGCGCGGGCGCATTCGAGTCGGACAAATCAGGCAGGTCGTTCAAGAACGCTTCCGTCGGATCGGCGCTGTCGCCGAAGAAGCGCGCCAGATGGTCGGTCGGGCTGTCCATGATCTCTTTCGAGCGCGCCGGGTTCTTTCGCAGCGCCTTGACCAGGCTGCCCGTATCTTCGCTCGACAGGCGCTCGTCCCGAATGCGTTCCACGACCGCCGACTGCAATTCGGGCGCGTCGTTAAGTTGTTTGAGAAAGCGCGCGTGTTTTTCCGTGAGCTGCCCGTCGGCGGGCCGGTTCGGGCTGGAAACGACCGCCTCGCTGATGTTTTCCGGCAGAGCCAGCAGATCGAGCAGATAGCCGACCATGCGTTCCGAGACGCCCAGGCGTTTGGCGACCTCGCGGTTGGTCTGGTTCAAGTCGTCTTTGATATGCTGCAGGGCGCGGGCTTTTTCGAGGGGCTGCAAATCCTCGCGCTGCAGGTTTTCGATGAGCTGCTCGGTAACACGCGCTTCCGGCTCGACCTCGCGCAGGATGCAGGGGATCGTATCGAGATGGGCCATGGTCGCCGCGCGCCAGCGCCGCTCGCCGGTGACGATTTTGTACCGGTTGACATTGTGCAGCGGCGTGACGGTAATCGGGTTCAGCATTCCGTGCTGACGAATGCTGTCGGCTAGACCCTGCAGGCTCTCTTCGCTATGGATTTTACGGGGCTGATCGGCGTCTTCCACAATAAGAGACACTTCGATCTGTTGGATATTCAAGCGGCGCTTCCTCCAGTAAAACAAACAATAAAACAAACAGTGAAACAAACGAAGAAACAAAAAAGTGGCTGGATGTGAACCGGGCGTCCGCAGGGAAGTCGGCGGGGCAGCGCGAAAGCGGACGCGCGGCGTCCCGATTCGGCGCTGTGCAACACCTGTCGCCCGTAGTCTGTCGGGCGAATTATAGCCCAGGGCGGTAAAATTGTCAATGCAGAAGAGACGGAAAAATTTTGCTGAATAGCGGAAATTTGCTACTAAAGTTGCCGAAGCCACTTGACATTGGGTTCTAAGCGCAGTATAATGTTGGCGTCTCCTGCAGTATCGGGGAGCAAAACGTAGATTTCCCTTCTGTACCGAGGGAGCGCAGATTTAATGATGTATTTTGCTCAGGAGCCAGGCGACGTCCCGCCCTCATGGTCGCTTGCCCGTACCCGCTTCGACACGGGAGCCGCCCGCCCGCTGCCCGCCGAGTTCCCGCTCGATCCCGACCCGGTCGCGCCCGTCACTCCGCCCGCACGTTCGCCTCAGAACCTTCGCATTCTCGTCGTGGATGATGACGAATGGATACGCGAGGTCATCACCCGCGTCCTGGTACGCCACCATTATCAAGTCAACATGGCTCCCAGCGCGGAAGCGGCGCTGGGGATGCTGCGCTATTCTTCCTACGATCTCATTATTTCCGATATGCGAATGGAAGGCATGAGCGGCCTCGAACTGACCGCGCAGGTCGCGCGCACGCATCCCAATCTGCCGGTTATTCTCATCACCGCTCTGGCCGATACCGACCTTATGCGCGTGGCCCTGCGCTGCGGAGCCAGCGACTACATCGCCAAACCCTTCAGTACGGAAACCATTCCTCTCATTGTAGAACGCAACCTGGAGCGGCACGCCCTGGATCGCAAGCGGCTGATCGAACACGACAACACGGTTATGCTGACGACCGTGCAGGCGCTGGCCGCCGCCATTGACGCCAAGGAGCCTTTTACGGCGGAGCATTCGCGCCGCGTCGCCTGCATCGCCACGCATATTGCCGACTCGCTGGGTCTGCCGCCCTCGGAACGCCAATTTCTCGAATTGGCCGCCCAGGTACACGACGTCGGCAAAATCGGCACGCCGGACTATATCCTGAACAAGCCGGGTCGCCTGAACGACGAAGAGTGGTCGGCGATTCGCCTGCATCCGATTCAGGGGGCGGAGATTGTCGGGCGAGTCCCGCAGTTGAGCTACGTCGCGGACGTTGTGCGGCATCATCACGAGTGGGTCAATGGCTCCGGGTATCCCGACAAGCTGTGCGGCGACGAGATACCGCTGCTGTCGCGAATCATCTCCGTAGCCGACGCTTATGAGGTCATGACTTCGACGCGCGTCTACCACACGCCGATCCCGGACGCGGTCGCGCGCGAGCGCCTGCAAGCTGGCGTCGGCACGCAGTTCGACGTCGCGATTGTAACCGCCTTCGCGCAAATTGCGCCGGAATGTCTTTTCCCCTAGCTAATATCTCTCCTGCCTCCTTTTTCGGGGAGGAAGGCCGCGCGGAATCCTGTTCACCCTCTCCGCCAACCGCCTTCCTCCCCAATTTTACGTCTTCTTTGCAATGCGTTCGCGGGTTCTCCGATTTTCGCCCTGCTCGGAACGGCCCGAAAAAGCGCTCGCGGACTTTTCCTTACCTTGCCGACCCGCGCCGACCCGCCGCAGCCCTGACGAACGAAAACGCAGCGCGCTTTGACAAATCGCTTTTGTCGGGCGCGCTGCGTTTTCGTTGGTTTGGAGACGGACAGAATAGGAAATGCCGAAGGATGTTCAGCGCGCCGGGGATTTTTCCGGCTCGTTGCGAACGATGGCGTGCGCGTCGAGGTCGAGCGGCATCTCGGCGTGAACGCCATGCTTGGGCGCCAGGGCTTCGGCCAGTCCCTGCCGCTGCTGCGCTTGAAACTCGGCATGGCATTGACGCACGTAAGCGTCCATACGCTCCAGAAAAATCGCGTCATCGAAGCGGCGCGCGTGCCGGGCGATGCAGTGCCTGTCGAATTTCATGGTCTCGAAGCGCTCGACCGCCTCGCACACGCTGTCCACGCTCTGCTCGCGGAAGAAACATCCGGTCTCGTTATTGATAATAGTTTCTAGCGCGCCGCCCCGTCCATACGCGATGACCGGAGTTCCCGCCGCCTGCGCTTCGACCGGCAGAATGCCGAAATCTTCCTCGCCGGGGAAAATGAGGGCGCGGGCCTCGCTGAGATGTTTGGCGACCGCTTCGTCGGACTGCCAGCCCAGGAAACGCACGTTGGGTTTGGCAAGCGCTTCCAGACGTTTCCGCTCGCGGCCCGTGCCGATCACAATAAGTTCGCGCCCCAGCCGGTTGAACGCTTCTACGGCAAGATCAATGCGCTTATAGGGAACCAGCCGGGAAACGACCAGGTAAGCGTCGCCGGGCTTGTCGTTGACGCGAAAGCGGCGCGTTTCCACCGGGGGATAAATCACCTCGGATTGGCGGCGATAATGCTTGCGAATGCGCTGTCGAATCGTCTCGGAAATCCCGATGAAATAGTCGACGTTGTGAGAAGTCTGAACATCCCACATACGAAAGTACTGGAGCATCAGGCGAATCGCCGCTTTGACCAGATGATTTCGCCCGCCTGCGATGTAGCTTGGATACAAATCCCAGGCGAAGCGCATTGGCGTGTAGCAATAGCAAACGTGGCAGGTCGAGCTGGGCGTAAGCACGCTTTTGGCGGCGACGTAACTGGACGAAATAACCACGTCATATTCGGTCAGGTCAAAGTCCTGAAAAGCGAGCATATAGAGCGGGAGGAGTTTGTCGCTGCGTTCTTTCAGAGCGTTGGGAAGTTTTTGCATATACGAGGTGCGAATGTCCATGTCGCGGAAAGCGCCGGACAGGTTTTGCGGTTCCACGAAACTGGTGAAGATCGGAGCTTCCGGGTAGAGCCGATGCAGGGCCAGAATCACTTTCTCCGCGCCGCCTACCACGTCGAGCCGTTCATGCACAATGGCGACTTTCATTGATGCTCCTTACATC